>JAJTBL010000332.1 GCA_021286925.1 Spirochaetia bacterium
AAGGGCAGCGAGCTTGCCGGGTTGACCTATGAGCCGCTTTTCCCCTACTTTGCGGATCTTGAAAAAGAAGGTGCCTTTGTCACTGTCACCGGCGCCCATGTAACAACCGAAGACGGTACCGGCATTGTCCATACCGCGCCCGGCTTTGGCGAAGACGACTATCAGGTTTTGAAAGGAACCGGCATCCCCACAGTCTGCCCCATCGATGCTGAATGCAAATTCACGGATGAAGTTCCCGACTACAAAGGCATCTTTGTCAAGGATTCCGACAAAGCCATCCTTGAACGCCTGAAAAAAGAAGGCAAATTGGTCAAACGCGAGCAGATACTGCACGCCTATCCGCACTGCTGGCGCTGTGACAGCCCGCTCATCTACCGTGCCATATCGAGCTGGTTTGTCAAAATCGATCCAATCAAGCAGAAAATGCTGCAAGCCAACAAGAAAGTGTACTGGGTGCCGGCCCACATCCGAGACGGCAGGTTCGGAAAATGGCTTGAAAACGCAAGGGATTGGGCTATCAGCAGAAACCGCTACTGGGGCAACCCGCTTCCAATCTGGAAATGCGACACCTGCGGCGAAACCATCTGCATAGGTTCCAGAAAAGAGCTCGAAGAAAAATCAGGTGTTTACCCGCAGGATTTGCATAAACATTTCATCGATGATATCACATTCCCCTGCTCCTGCGGCGGTACCATGAAACGAATCCCCGAGGTTCTCGACTGCTGGTTCGAATCAGGTTCGATGCCTTACGCGCAAAGCCACTATCCTTATGAAAACAAGGAACGGTTCGAGCAGGATTTCCCCGCTGACTTTATCTGCGAAGGTCTGGACCAGACGCGCGGCTGGTTCTACACCCTGACCATCCTCGCCGCGGCGCTCTTCGACAGCCCAGCCTTCAAGGCCTGCGTCGTCAATGGCCTTGTGCTGGCTGAAGACGGCAAGAAAATGTCGAAATCCCTGCGGAATTATACCGACCCCATGGAGGTCATGAACAAATTCGGCGCCGACGCCCTCAGAATCTTCCTCATGAACTCGGCGGTTATTAAGGCGGAAGACCTCTGCTATTCGGATGAAGGCGTCAAGGAAGTATTAAAGAGCGTCATCATCCCCATCTGGAACGCCTATGGCTTCTTTGTCACCTATGCCAACATCGACCAGGTCCAGCCAAGCGACCCGCTTCCGGGCAATCTTGCCAACACCTTGGATGCATGGATACTTTCGGTCTGCGAAAAAATGGTGCTGGAAGTGACCGAAGGGCTTGAAGCCTACGATATGCAGGCCGCCATCGCGCCGATTCTCGAATTCATCGACAGCCTCAACAACTGGTTCATCCGCCGCTCCCGGAGAAGATTCTGGAAATCCGAAAACGACGCCGACAAGACAGAAGCTTACAACACCCTCTACCGGGTTCTCAAACGGCTTATCCTTGTATCAGCTCCCGTCATGCCCTTCATCACCGAAGCGGTCTACCAGAACCTCAAAACAGCCGGCGAGCCTGAATCGATTCACCTCTGCGCCTGGCCTGAATATGACGAAAGATTCCGGAATCCCGCATTGGAACGGGACATGGCTTCGGTGCGCCACGCGGTCAGCATGGGACGAGCGCTCAGAGTCGCGAACGATCTCAAGATCCGCCAACCGCTTGCGTCCGCTCAGCTTGTCACCAAAGACGAAGCCGAACGCAGTGTGCTCGCCCGAATGGAAGAAATCCTGCGCGACGAACTGAATGTCAAATCGATTCTTCTGAAAGATAACGAAGAGGATTTGGTTGAATACTCGGCAAAAGCCAACTTCCGAGTCCTGGGCAAAGAGCTTGGCAAGGATATGAAGGCTGCAGCCGCGGAAATCGAAAAACTGAGCGCTCAGCAGATAATCCAGCTTATCAACGGCCAGGCAATCCAGCTGACTGTCGGAGAACGCACTGTTTCACTGACCAAAGAAGGCGTGGACATCAGGCGCACCGAAAAAGCCGGCCTCAAGGTCTTGAACGAAGGAACACTGACTGTGGCGCTGGATACCACCATTACCAGAGACCTGCTCAACGAAGGCTATGTCCGTGACCTTATCCGGGGTATTCAGAACCTGAGAAAGGAAAGCGGTCTCGAGGTGACAGATCGAATTCATCTCGCTGTTTCAGGCGATGAAGATTTGGCCGAAGCCTTCAGGCAATACCATGCCTTAGTAGCGGGAGA
>JAJTBL010000333.1 GCA_021286925.1 Spirochaetia bacterium
TTCGCGAGTGTTCCGGCAAGCTTTCGGAGTGCCTGGCTCATGAGCCGGGCCTGCAGGCCGACATGGGAGTCGCCCATTTCGCCTTCGATCTCCGCCTGCGGAGTCAGCGCGGCGACAGAGTCGACGACAATAATGTCCACCGCCCCGGAACGAATCAGGGATTCAGCGATATCAAGCGCCTGTTCTCCATTGTCGGGCTGTGATACCCAGAGCTCATCGATGTCGACACCCAGATTCCGTGCGTAGACGGGATCCAGCGCGTGTTCCGCGTCAATAAATGCCGCAATGCCTCCGAGCTTCTGCGCTTCAGCGATCGCATGCAGGGCAAGAGTTGTCTTGCCAGAAGATTCAGGGCCATATATTTCGATAATCCGGCCTCGCGGGTAACCGCCTATGCCGAGCGCTTCATCCAGAAGAATGGAGCCTGAAGGCACCGCGTCGATGCCCTGGGAGCTCTCATGCGCTCCCAGCTTCATGATTGATCCCTGCCCGAATTGTTTTTCGATATGAAGCCTCGCCACTTCAAGGGCTTTTAACTTTTCAGAATTATCGGCTGAAGCATTTCCTTTTTGCAAAGAAAGCTCAGGATTGCTGGATTCATTGTCCTGCGAAGCTGCTGAAGCGCTTTTTCTCGCCATTATCTTCCTCCCATTATATATACGCGCACAATCATACCATATGATTCAAAAAAAAAGTAGAAACCTGAAAATTTATGTTTTCTGCGCTATTTTAAATACTTTCATTTTTAAAATCAGCTGGGCGGTTTCCCGCGATCCTTGAGGACCGCTCTCTAACGAGCATAATTTTAGGTCGGTATTTCAAAAGACATTTCGATTTTGAAATACCCTCTGCCAATTTGCGTGATTCAGTCTTTCCGGAATAATTCAAGAACAGAGATTTTAGAAGCCTTTCGGGCGGGCATAAGGGAGGCGATGATGCAGACTAAAAGACTCGCCGCAGTGATAACCATAATCTCTGCAAAATTGACAGTGACCGGAATTTTTTCAAGATAATAGGCTGGATCAAGCAACTTAATTGGCAAGGGAGGCTGACCTGCTGCCACAGCGGCAAGCGCATTGAAAGCATTGATAATCCACTCCATGCCGTGAATGATTGGATTGATGAAGAGCGAGAGCGCAATGCCCAGGACCACCCCGGCAAGCGTGCCAACGGCGCCTGTCAGCATCCCGGACCACAAAAAAATTGCTCCAATTGAATGGCTTGAAGCGCCATAACTTCTGAGAATCGCTATTTCTGTCGTATGGTCTGCAACAAATGTTAAAAGCGCTGATGACAGATTGATTGCGGCGACGGCGATGGCTATCGCCATAATAAAGAGCAATGTCGAGCGTGTCACTTCAAATGAGCGGAAAAGGCTCCTTTCAATCTGCATCCAGCTTCTGACAAAAACTGGTTCAAACCAGTACAACCCGATCTGGCTGACAACATCGGCAGTTTTCTGTTGAAGGACATCAAGCTCTTTGCCATAGGGTTTATCCGTCTTAATACCGATATACGATGATGCTCCCTCGAAATTGAGTATTTTTCCCCCCTCCTGCAAGGCGATGAAGGCAAGTTGAGCATCGAGATCGTGATAGCCAGAACTGACTATCCCGGAAACCCTGAAAAACGAGAGTTTTGGCTGGTATTTTGCAATGGTTTCAGGATATTCGCTTTCACCAGATACTGATTTCCTCGGTGTCAGCACTGTCAGGGTATCCCCGACGGTCAGTCTCAGCGCTTCAGCAAGCGGCTTCCCCAGGACGATGTTTTTTGAACTGCTAAAGCCGAATTCACCATCTTCGATTCTGACATACCGAAGGGTTCCGGGGTCGGTGCAGAATGATGGATCCACGGCTCGCAGATACACAGCATGGTTTTCGTCTCCTGCTACCGCGACCGCAGGACCTGAGCGCTCTTTAAAAACCCTGAGATTCGGAAGTTTTTCCTGGATTGCGTTTGAAATTTTTTGGGCATCATTGCCCGCCTCTAAAGGCAGCGTGATTTGCAGGTGATAGGTCTTGGTTTCCATGTATCGATTGGTAATACCCTCAATCATACCGTCCGAGACCAAAAGAACGACAATCAGCGGAATGAGGCTTATGCCTATTCCCAAGACAGCTCCGCCAAAGCTTCCCCGGGATAATCGTGAGCTTTTTCTCCCTGCACTTCCAGCATCCAT
>JAJTBL010000334.1 GCA_021286925.1 Spirochaetia bacterium
CTGCTGAAAACAGTGCGTTCAATATCCCAATCAAGCCCGAAAGCGTCTCGCCACTCTTGGGCAAGGTTTATTGCGCCGGTATAGTCCTGGTCCGCCGATGCCAATGCAACAAGAGTTCTTCCTGCTTCTTTTGCCGCGGAGGGTTCGCCGAAACGAAAAGCGAGCGTGTACATGAATCGAATAACGTCACTAATTTTTTCATTCTTTTTCGATGTGTCGCCTTCGAGTTTTTTCGCTTCAAAGAAAAATGCGCTGGCACCTTCACTGTTCTTCGCAATTGGCAGGGTGAGAAAAGCGGTTTCTTCGGCAACTTGCACTTGCGGTACTTCCTCGGGTTGAACCGAGATTTGCTGTTCCTGTTCGACGATGAAGGAAGGAATGGTCTCGCCTTCCTGGGCTGAAATAAAAAAGCCGGTACAGAAAAAAAACAAAACTGCCGCGAAAATTCGCAAACGTTTGAGATTCATGCGCGTATACTCATCTTTCTGCCAAAGCTACCAGCGATAACGCGTTGTGATCGTATGCCCGTCCGTCCAGTCCGCCGAAAATTCTGACGGAGCTGAAACCGGCTTCAAAAAGCGCCCGTTTTAGTTCAGCTGCCGAATACAGCCGCAAAACAAATGCATTATCAATGCGCTGGTCATCATTCTCAAGTATCCATCGATTTTTCATGCCTTCCCAGGCACCAATCACTTCGTATTCAACCCGCACATTCCAGCCTGATCGGACAAAGCTTTCGTATGGGCAATAATCCCTCGCCGCGATTTCTTTGCCGATAGTTTCAAGCAAAAAGCTTCCGCCAGGTTTTAAATTCCGGCAGGAGATTTTCAGAAGTCGCTCATCGTCATCGATATCTGAAAAATAGCCAAAGCTCGTGAACATATTGAGACAGAGGTCGAATTGTTCCGGTCGTGAAAACGTCCGGGCATCGTCTCTGACAATTTCGATAGAAAGCTTTTCCTCGGCGGCTGACTCCAGCATCGCATCGAGATAGGCCTTCGTTATATCGACCCCTGTAACCGTAAAGCCGCGCCGGGCAAATTCCAGGCTGTATCTGCCGACGCCGCAGCAGAGGTCAAGGATCCGGGCTGGTGGGTTGACAGCGGCGGCCGCAGTTATCCAATCAACAGCATCAGGTACTTCAGCCCACCGGGATGCATCAAACATGAGCGGCGCATAGGCAACCCAGAACGACTCATCCTCGAACCATTCCGTCATACGCTACAGAGCCTTGTGATCCACGATCAGCGACATTATCGATGTCAGCAAATCCATGGGTAGATCGCCGGCGGATGCTGAAATCATGTCTCTGATTTCCTGCCACTCTGCAAGGCTGAAGTTTGCGCCGTCATATTCCTGAGAAAAAATGCCGGCAATGGCTTCAAGCCAATATTTCGATTTTTCCCGATCTGTCTCGTATTTCGAAATAAAAGCTTCGCTTAAACTTTGGCGCAGGGATTCGGGAAGAAATGAAAAATGCTGATAAATCAGGGCTTCCAGCGAAGGTGCGCGTGCGGGATTTCCATTTGGCTCGATACTTGCCAGAGAGCGGCGAATATCGCTGATAAGTTTTTCGGTTCCTGTCATCTGTTCAGTATATCGGAAAATGATGAGATAACTTAAGTAGTCAGCAAGAGCAGAATCCCCGCGTCATACATGGCGTGTCCGAGGGCGAGTGCGTGCAGAGATTTGCCCCTGAGCATGGCAAAAGAAAACAAGAGTGCCGCAGCTCCGGCAATCAGCATGCCGGGAATGCCCTGTGCCTGATGGGAAAGGCCGAAAATGACAGCGCTGATCAAAACTGAATACAGCGTGCTGAAGCCTGTCATTTCGAAATTTCTGATTAAAAAAAATCTGAAAAACAGCTCTTCTGAGTAGCCGGTTCCGAGGCTGGATACCAAGGCGAGCACGATAAAGCGCCCGCGCTGGGTAGCTTTCGGTAGCGATTTTAAAACCGGATTCGTCCAGTCATGCGGAGCGAGAAGCCATGAGCTGACAGCAATAAAAAGGCCAATAATGCCAGCGATAGCGAGAGCGTCGAGAATATCCTTGGCAGCAGGAAATCGTTTGACTCCTGGCTGCAGATATGCTCCGAAGCCTCCTGCCCATGCCATAAGCCAGCAGACCGCGCTAATCCGCAGACAATTTTTAAGAATGTTTGCGATGAACCA
>JAJTBL010000335.1 GCA_021286925.1 Spirochaetia bacterium
AACTCAAAATAAAGGACATTCCGGAGCTGATTTTCAAGGCGGTTATTAACACCGTTATCATCATGTTCATTGTCGGAGCTTCAAAAGTATTCGGCTGGATGCTGACCAACCTTCGCATACCCCAGCAGTTGGCGCAAACTTTCATGTCAGCGGATATGTCGCCATTTTTGTTCCTGATCATTGTCAACATTCTGTTTCTTATTGCGGGAACGATGGTAAACGCCTCTTCAGCCATAGTAATCCTGACTCCGATCGTGCTTCCAATCGCTCTAGGCCTCGGAATCAACCCGGTATTCTTCGGCGTTTTGATGGTGGTCAACCTCGCCATCGGTACAATCACCCCGCCGGTCGGTCTTGATCTCTTCGTTGCCAGCGCGATTACCAAAATCCCCATCGAGACGCTAATAAAAAAAGTAATGCCATACCTTCTCATCATGCTGGTGGACCTTGTCATTCTGACGTACATCCCCGACATCATTATGTTCCTGCCCAATCTGCTCAAATAAGGAGTTTGCAATGAATATCGAAATGAGTCTTAAAAATCTTTCCGAAGCTCTGCCTGAAGACCTGACACCGGATCAAAAAGCCAAGGCGCAGACTTTGTTCCTGAAAAAACTCTCCATGGACGCGCACTCATTTTTCGGCGGCAAAATGCAAACCCTGCCCAAATGCGGTCTCTGGGGCTTCAACTGGTTTAATGTCTGGTATACGCCGGGTGTCTCGAAAATTTCGACTACCATACGCGACAACAATGAAGCTTCTTTTGCTCTTTCCAACCGAGGGAATCTGGTTGCAGTCGTCTCGGACTCGACCCGCGTGCTTGGGGACGGCGACTGCTCACCTCCTGGAGGTCTTGGCGTCATGGGAGGCAAGGCCTTTTTAATGAAATATCTCGGCGGTGTTGACGCGACAGCTCTTTGCATTGATTCACGGGGGCCTGACGGCAAACCCGATCCGCAGAAAATCATCGATTGCGTGAAGATGATCCAGCCGAGTTTTGGCGCGGTCAATCTCGAAGATATCAGCCAACCCAACTGTTTCAAGGTGCTCGACGAATTGCGTGAAGCCTGCGATATTCCCGTCTGGCATGATGATGCGCAGGGAACCGCGACTGTAACGCTCGCAGGGCTGATCAACGCGCTCAAACTGACGGGCAAAAAAATCGGCGATGTGAGAATCGTTTTGTTAGGAGCGGGCGCCTCGAACACAACCATAGCGCGGCTGATTCTCGCTGACGGGGGCGATCCGGACAAGATGGTGTTGTTCGATTCAAAAGGCTCTCTGCACGCAGGCCGTTCTGACATTGAAAAAGATCCGCGCAATTACCGAAAATGGGAGCTCTGTCAAAAGACTAATCCGCAGCGTTATCCAGACGAAGCTTCAGCGCTGAAGAACGCAGATGTGCTGATTGCCCTTTCGACGCCAGGCCCTGATACGGTCAAACCCGAATGGGTCAAGTCGATGGCTCCTAAGGCAATCGTTTTTGCCTGCGCCAACCCAGTGCCGGAAATCTGGCCGCACACCGCCAAAGCTGCCGGCGCGTATATCGTCGCCACGGGACGAGGAGATTTCCCCAACCAGGTCAATAATTCCATTTGCTTCCCAGGCCTGCTCAAAGGTGCTCTTCTTGTCCGAGCCAGAAAAGTGACCGACGGCATGGCAATCCGCTGTGCTCATTCCATCGCGGATTTTGCAGAAAAACGAGGCATCAATCCCGATGACATTATCGCTAAAATGGATGAAACCGAAGTGTTTGCCATCGAGGCTGCAGATGTCGCGGATCAAGCAATCAAGGAAGGTGTCGCCCGGACACCCATGGCCTGGGAAGCGGTGTACAACCGCGCGAAAGCTGACATCCTTGAAGCTAGAAAGGCAACCGAGGATCTCATGAAGCTCGGCCACATCCAGACGCCTCCTCAGTCTATGATACAGGATGCACTCACATGGGCGGTGGCAGAGGTTAGGAAGTAACTCGTTTTTCAGAAGCCAGCAGAAAAGCGTGAGCAATCGGGGATGCTGTAAGGCAAACCCGATTGCTTTTTGGTGAAATCAAACTTTAATATAATAAATAAGCGGTCTGCCGACTTTCTGATAGCGGATTTCCTTACGGAGAATGCCAGTCGCGGCCAAGTACTCAAGATAGCGCCGCGCGGTGACTCTCGAAATCGAA
>JAJTBL010000336.1 GCA_021286925.1 Spirochaetia bacterium
CTTGCTGAACCCGGCAAGTTCTTTACCGAATTTCCGGAAGACATGGCAACCTATCTGCGCTGGTTTGACCAGATAGCAGACATGAACGCCAACACTATCAGAATTTACACCCTGCCGCCCCCTGAAATGTACAAGGCGCTTTACGCCCACAACACACAGAAGCCTGACAAAGCCTTATTCTTCTTCCAGGAAATATGGCCTGAAGAACATCCGCCCAACGAAGATTACCTCGCCCGTGAATACCGGGAAAGCTTCCTGAAGGAAATTGACTACGGTATTGACGCGGTTTACGGAAGAGCGAATGTTCCTGAACGCAAGGGGCGCGCGTTCGGAATCTATACCGCGGATGTTTCACCATGGCTCCTGGGCTGGCTGGTCGGACGAGAGCTGGAAAGCGCGGAAGTCATGGCAACCGATGCCCGGAACAAGGGAGTCAGCTACAAGGGTACCTATGTCTATTCAGGGAAAAACGCGACCCCGACGGAAGTCTGGCTTGCTGAATCGCTCGATGAAGTGGCAACCATAGAAGCCAATCGGTACGGCAAACTGCACCCGGTCGCCATTGTGAGCTGGCCAACCCTGGACCCGATCAGCCATGATTCGGAATGGGATCCGGTGACCGAAAAGAAAAATAAAGGCAATGACCGCGCCAGCGTCGCCATTGACCATTTCGAAATAACCCCTGCCATGAAAGCAGGGCTCTTCGGAGCTTACCATATTTATCCAAACTACCCGGACTTCATCAACAACGAGCTTTCCTATGGCCAGTATAAAGATGAACAGGGGATTTTGCAGTATGGCGGCTACCTGCAGGAATTCATGAAGGGGCACAAGCGCTACCCTGCGCTGGTCGCTGAATTCGGCATGGCGAACGGAGCCGGGATTGCGCATTTTGCGCCTGATGGTCTGAACCACGGCGGACATCCTGAAGAAGAAGCCGGCAGGGACATCCTCCGGATGCTGGCTGCCATCCAGCGGGAAGGGTATGCCGGCGGTTTGATTTTCGAATGGATGGATGAATGGGTTAAAAAAACCTGGACAACGGAATATCTGATGATCCCTTATGATCGCCATGTTTTCTGGCATAACGTGATAGACCCTGAGCAGAATTACGGCCTGCTGGCCAATGACGTTATTCCAAAGGAAAAGCCGGACCTCACCTTGCCTGGCAAGGGGAAGATTTCCAGCATCTCCGTTGCGGCTGATGCATCCTATCTCAACCTGGAAATACAGCTTGCCAAAGCGCTGGATTTTAAAGCCGAAGAACTCATTATCGGCTTGGATACCCTGGGACGCCAGCTCGGCCAGATGCGCTGGCCCGTCGGCAATTTGCAGACTAAATCGGGCATGGAATTTGTCGTCCGCCTCAGCTCGCAGGACAAGGCAGACCTTTTAGTTATTCCTTCCTACAACAGCGCCGAATCGAGGTTCGCGACGATCCGCCTGTGGGATGGCAGTTATGAACGGATCAATGTGCTTGTCAACGGCAAAGTGACGACAAAAGACGGCCGGGAAATACCGGAAAAGCGGTTTGACGCTTCATCTCTGCGCAAGGGTCTTTTCGAAGAAAGCGGCAATCTCTGGTATCTTGAGGGAAATAAAATTCACATCCGACTGCCTTGGACGCTGATCAACGTCACCGACCCTTCCTCATTGAAGGTATTGCAGGATAACCGAACAACCTTCTACAACCCGGAACGTGATGCTTTGAAAATCCAAACGACCGACGGCTTTGTGTTTGACGCCATAGTCTGGGATAAGGAAAAGGACTCAACAACTGGAAGCCTGTCATCCAACGTAGACAAACCCTATATCTGGGAGGGCTGGGAATCGACGCCGCCCTACCGCGAGCGGCTGAAAAAAAGCTACACTATTATTCAGAAGGATTGGGCACAGTATCTGAATGAGCTCTCGGCTCTGCGCTGAAACCAGCAAAGAGCTGAGGCTTTTTAAAAAAGCAATCAGCTCTTTGCGAGCAGTCCGGTTCAGAGGGCGAATTTTACTCCCGGCAGTTTTGCAACGCCGGCATAGAGGCTGTCCATCATGTCCTGCGAGGCAATGGTGACCCGCGCTCCCAGTTTGCCGTATTTTTTGCCGGGAGTGCTGATGCCCTGAATCAGTGAGCAGGGGATTGAAAGCGTGACAAGAAGGCTTGCAAGCTCAGAT
>JAJTBL010000337.1 GCA_021286925.1 Spirochaetia bacterium
CATCCGATGTTTTACTGCTGGATGAATCGTTTTCCAGTGTGGATCTGAAGCTAAAGATCGAATTGATGGATCTTTTTTCACAGCTCTGGGAAGAAGAAAAACGAACCACAATCTTCATCACCCACGACATCAAGGAAGCGCTCTACCTTGCGGATACAATCATCCTGCTTTCATCGCGCCCGGCGCGGATTCTAAAAAACTTCGTTCTCGATACACCGAGAAGCCGGCGATTGTTCAGCGCCACCGAATATCATGCCATTGAAGACGAAATACTCAAAATGATTTTGCGCTGATCTTCGATGGCTTGCAGCAAGTCTTGAGGCGTAAACGGCTTTTCAAGGAGAACCGCACCTGGCGGTATTTCCAGCTGATGATCCAATCGCCCCGTCATGAAGACTGCCGCAATTTTCTGCATCTGCTGTATCCGCTCATAAAGCTTGATACCATCCATTCCAGGCAGGAAGACATCGGAAACCAGAATATCGATGCTATTTGCTTCGAGAATCAGCAAAGCTTCTCCAGCATTCCGCGCCGAAAAAACTGTCGCAGAAGCCTTGCTGACAACACGGGCAAGGAAACCGAGCAAGTTTTCATCGTCATCCACCATGAGAATTTTCAATTTCTCATTGAAAACCGGCAACGTGCTGCATGATTTTTCGCTGATTGCTTGAAGGGGTGCTTCATTTTGCTCGAATACCTGGTCTTTTTCATCGACAAGGGGAAAATAGAGGGTAAACGTCGTGCCCCGCCCGTAGGAAGACTGAACATCAACCGCGCCTTTGGCCATAGCAGTTATGGAAGCAACAATAGCCAGCCCCAACCCTGTCCCTTTCCCGGATGTTTTTGTGGTAAAAAACGGATCAAAGATACGGTCAACAAGGTCTTGCGGAATCCCTGAACCATTATCGGTAACTTCTATCGCTGCATAGTTTCCCGCGTCAAGCAATTTCCCGCGGACCATCAATCCATTGGGAAGCGTTCGTTTTTCCGCAACAACGCTGATGCGCCCGCCCGCTCTTCCGTCTAGTGCGTCCCGCGCATTGACAACCAGGTTGATAAGCGCCTGATCCAGTTGGACTGGGTCGATAAATACGGGCATTTCTTCATCACTTATATATAAGGAAAAGAGAATCGACTCTCCCGTAAGCCGCTTCAGCAGTTTTTGCGAATCGCGGATAAGGCTGTTCAGGGAAATCTTTTTGGGGCTGAAGGGCTGTTTTCTGGAAAAAGCCAGAAGCTGCCTGGTAACTTGCGTCGCCCGCCCAACCGTTCCTATGATACCCACAACATCTTCATATGATGGGTTGTCGTGAGGAATATCGATTTTCAGCATTTCCGCATGGCCGACTACCGCAGTAAGGATATTGTTGAAATCATGAGCAATGCCGCCAGCGAGCTGTCCCATGGATTCCATTTTCTGTGCCTGGTAAAGATCTTCCCGCAGCCGCTTGGATTCGGTCAGATCAACCAGCTCGCAGGCAATGCCTGCATGCTCCCGCCCTGACACTTCGATTTTGGAAAAAGATGCAAGAATGGCCAACGGTTTGCCTGCTTTATCCATCATTGCAAGCTCTATAGCCGGAACATGCGGCTCGCTATGCAGCCGCTCCTGAACCATTTCCAAGGATTCAGGAGTTTTCAGGAACCGTGCAAAAGCATCCCCTTCAGTCCCCTGAAATAATAAGGAAAACGCGTTATTCGCTTCCAGAATGCGCCCTTCCTGATCAAGAATACATCGGCTTGCTATGCTGTCACTGAAAAGACTGCGATATCTTCGTTCGCTCGCTTTGAGTCTACGTTCCATGTCATCCCGGAATAATGCCAGGTCGATCGTACTTAAAAGCTCACGTTCAGAAAAAGGTTTTACGAGGATTCCCAATGGATTGGCTGATTTTATTCTTGCCAGCGTTTTATCATCGGCAAGCGCCGTAATGAAAACACCGCCGAGACCAAAGCTCTCCCGTGCTGCCCGCAAGGCTTCGATCCCATCCATGGGTCCTTGGATGGTGATATCCATCAAAACAAGGTCTATTGAACGGGCGCCGACACCCTCAAGAAAATCCTCTGCGTTGGCATATGGTCCGGCTATCTCATAGCCAGCCCTTTCAAGGCTTTTTTTCAGGTCGAGCGCGATGAGCGCTTCATCTTCGAC
>JAJTBL010000338.1 GCA_021286925.1 Spirochaetia bacterium
TGGCCGGCGCGTCCCTGCCAGCCTTTTTTTATGCCTGATTTTTAAGCCGGTTCAATGAATCTTCAATATTGAACTTTCTGTTCATAGCCTGCCTTGTACAGATTCTCTGATTCCTGTATACTGAAAAAAATTCGCCGATATGCGCTGCATGAAGCGGTCATTCCTGCCTGGCAGGATTTCATGACCGGGCGCCTTCGTTCCGAACCCGTTCCGGCCGCCTTGTGCCTGGCCTCTGCTGATTGTTCTGGTCTCATGCCATTCATTCTACCATTTCAAGGATTATCTATTGAATTTTTCCTCATTCTCTTTCGATTCGCGTATTCAGGCGAATATTGACAGGGCTGGCTATATCGAAGCTACGCCCATCCAGAGTCAGGCAATCGGACCGATTCTGCAGGGCCGCGATGTTCTGGGCCTCGCGCAAACCGGCACCGGCAAAACCGCTGCCTTCCTTCTGCCGATTTATCAGCGGCTGCTGGGCGGGGAGCGCTGCGTCCAGCGCGTCCTGATTCTGTCTCCAACCCGTGAGCTGGCTGAGCAAACACGCAAAGCCGCTGAAGTGCTTGGAAAAGGTACGGGTTTTCGCAGTATCAGCATTTATGGCGGCGTTTCGACAAAATCGCAAATCAGAAGTCTGAAAACCGACCTGCCGGAAATCCTGATTGCCTGCCCGGGCCGCCTTCTGGATTTGATGGGGCAGGGGGTTATCAATCTCTCGCGCATCGATACCCTGGTGCTCGATGAAGCCGATCAGATGCTCGACATGGGCTTTCTGCCTTCAATTCGAAAAATCATCCAGGCTATCAAGGGTGAACGGCAGACTTTGCTGTTTTCCGCTACCTTGCCGCCGGAAATCCGCAAATTAGTCAGAGACATGCAGAAAAACCCGGTTAAAGTGGAAATCGGCGATTCAAAGCCGGTGGAAACGGTGAGCCATTATGTGTTGCATGTCAATCAGATGGAAAAATACGAATCCCTGAAAGGCATTCTTGCGCAGACAAACGGCGGGCAGCAGCTTATTTTTACCCGCACAAAGCACCGGGCAAAAAAATTAGCCATGCAATTGTCAGGCGCGGGACACCAGGCTGTTTCTCTGCAAGGGAACCTCTCGCAGGCTCAGCGTGAAAAAGCGATGGAAAACTTCAGAACCGGCCGGGTGAAGATACTTGTGGCTACCGATATTGCCGCCCGCGGCATCGACATATCGCAGATAACCCATGTCATCAATTTCGATGTGCCGGATACCGCGGAAGCCTATACCCATCGGATTGGGCGGACAGGGCGGATGAAGCATGAAGGCATTGCGCTGACCTTTGTTACGCCTGAGGACCGCGGAATGCTCAAGACGATTGAAAAGCTCATGGGCGCGCCGATGCGCCCTGCTCAGGTTCAGCTGGCACATCCCCTGGCTGCTTCCATTGCTTGATTGAACAGAGGTATTGTATCCTGAGGGCATGAGCATGATGACGACCGTTGACCCGCGAAGAATCCTTGTTCATAGAAACCTGGAGTTTCATGGCGGGCTTGTGGTATATCGAATGAGCCGGGACATGCGGGTCAGCGACAACTGGGCGCTTTTATTTGCAAGCCAGTATGCCCGCCAGCATGATGCAGGCCTTGCAGTCGTTTTCGTGCTGGATTTCACGTATCCATTCGGCAATCTCCGCAATTTCGATTTTCTTCTGCAGGGGCTGAAACAGACTGAAACAGCCCTTGTGCAGAAAAATCTTCCCTTCATCCTCATTGACGCTGATGACCCTTTTGAGGATTTTTATCGATTTGTGACACAGAACCGCGTCGGAGCAGTCGTTTCGGATTTTGACCCGCTGAAGTACAAGCGTGCATGGATTGCCGAAATAAACAAGCTTCAGAATGTTTCGCATTTCGAAGTGGACGCGCACAATATTGTCCCCTGTTTTCAGGCATCGCAGAAGCAGGAATTCGGCGCCTATACCATTCGGCAGAAAATTCAGCGCCTTCTGCCTGATTTTCTGACTGAATACCCCGAGCTGACACCGCAGGACCACCGCGTTGCCGATTTGGAAGGTAAGCCCTTTCCCCGAACTAACTGGGACAAGCTCTTTGCAAAAACCCAATCCCTGAAGCCGGTTCCTGCCGTCAGCTGGCTTTCACCCGGTGAAACCG
>JAJTBL010000012.1 GCA_021286925.1 Spirochaetia bacterium
TTCGGTTCAGGTGCGGGTTCGTCCAGCACCCTGGGCATAAAGCTCGAGCTGTAGCGCTTTAAAAAGGCTCCAAACTGAGCGCAAAACGAAAAGGCTGCCCCGGCTTTTCTCGCTGCGGCAGCCTTTTTTTCGATCCAAATACAAACAGCTTATCGAACAAAGGAGGGACGCACATGGAGACGGTCTGAACGAAGACCCACCATGAGCGTACCACTGCTCGATACAGCCGCGTAACAAGCGACATCAAAAGGCGCAAGCCCGCCAAGGCTGACACTTAAATTCGCATTCAACCCCACAGCAAAGGCATCCGGCGCGTAGCCATCCGAAGCTGAAAAACCCTTCCACGCGAGATCTATGTACGGTCCAATTTCGATATTCCTCACCAGGACAACTTCACCTGCTGCAAATTCCAGCGACTTCGCGAACCACACAAGATCCAGCCCGGCAACCGCCAGCGCCGATGCAGTCCCGGACGGCGTTGTCCCGCGAAAAGCATCCCCTGCGCTGAAACTCAACCCATTCGCCGAAAAATCTTGCCGCATCGCCCCATGCAGACGCACCGCGCCAAGCAGAGGCTCCGCGTATCCAAGTGTCAGCATTCCTTCAGGACCGTACCGAAGACTGCTTCCATCGTCATTATCGACAAAAAAATCCAGACTGCCGACAAACTCAAGATGCTTCGCTGATATGAGCGAAAGCTTGGCCCCGCCTCGAGCAAGCCAGCTGAGCTGACCATCTGCCAGCGAAACAGCAGTCTTGCCTTCAACAAACGGCACAATGCTCAGGTTGGTTTGAGAAGTCCAGGAAAGCGATCCGGCAATTTCTGCGCTTTTGGGCTGAAGAAAAAAAGCTGGATATGAATCGAAATCACCCCACAGCCTCGCCGCGGAAGTGAATTTGAGCGTATCAGCAGGGTTTACAATGAGCTCCGCGATAGCCCCCCACTGATGCCCTGCAACCCCGGCTAGTCCAGCCATCATCCCCGCGTTAAGCCGGATCTTCCCGACAGCTGAAGCCAGAAAGAGACCGAAATAGCTCTGATCATCCAGCGACATGACCGAATAGCCAAAGGCGTCGGACAATTTAAACCGCAATTTATAGCGAGCGGTAGGTTCAAAAGGAGGAAGCGCGCCGAACACCAGTTCCCGAATCATACCCGGAACGCGCCGTGCATAATAATCGCGGCGTGCCTGAAGCGCCTCGGCCTGACCATTCAAACCGCTGTTCAAGCCTGTGCCCAGATAAGTCCGAATATCAGCAAGCGCTGCACTCGCGCTCATTTCTCCTGCTCTGATAATGGCATGCGGATCGGAAAACTCCATGAAGGAAAAATGTTCGACATCATTTCGAATTATAAATGGATTGACATCCTGAATCTGCTGAAGCCCCGCGCGCGTTTTCCCGATGTCGAAAGTCCGATTGAGAATGGACAGCGGGTTGGTATACGACATGGAGCGGTCATAAAAAGTTGTGGAGACAATGAGGCGGGACGAAAAATCCCGGGCTATGGCTACCGGCACTAAATTGGTCGAGCCGCCGTCTACCAGCGCATGGCCGTTCACGAGCGCGGGCTCAAAAACAGCCGGCATGGCAAAGGATGCAGCCATAATCCTGGCAAAATCACCTTCTGCGAAGCGAACCTGCCGCCGGGTTTTCAGATCTTCGGCAACCACCAGAATCGGTATCGGCGTATCCTTGAGGTCAATACTATCAACAATCTTCGAGACAGTAGCGATAAAGCCCCCAGCATTTAAAAAACCGCCATGCCCCGGCAAAACCAGACTCATCAAGCGCTCCGGCGGAATCTGCTCGATTGTCTCCTGAATGAGATCAGGCGAAAAACCGGCCGCGTAGAGCATCCCGACAACTGCTCCCATGGAATTGGCAACAATAAAATCAGGAACAATCCCTGCCTGTTCCAACACCCGCAGTACACCGATATGCGCGTACGCCCGCGCCGAGCCGCCAGTCAGCACCAGTCCGAGCGGCTCCCTTCCCATTTCGCGCACACGCTCAATTTTTGCTGCAAACCCATCAACACCATACTCAAAAGGAAGCAAAATCGAGCCCACAGCATCAAATGCAGGAAAAACGGTATCAAAATTTCCCGGATTGCCTGTTTGCGCAAAAAGGAGGAACAAAGCAGAAAAAAAAATCATTACTGCAGCAGCTAGTTTTTTCACATCGTTATTATATCGAAATAATGCGCGGAAAAGCTATTGAAGCAAATCCAAAACACACTTTTTTATTGCCGCAAAATGGCGCGCTTTTTACGTCTGCTCTCGACGCCGCGCCGCTAATCTGCTATTATTCCCGCATGAACGACACGTTATCAGACACCAGCGAACCCCCGTCCCGCGAACCCGACCCCTTCAGTCCGTACGTACTTCTATCAAACTTCCGCCCTGTGCGCTGCCTCGGAGACTTCCATGCTTTCTGAATTGGCGCTGATGCTCCTTCTGATCCTGCTGAATGGTTTTTTTTCTCTCGCCGAAATGGCACTGATGGCATCGCGGAAAGCCAGACTCCGAAGTGAAGCCGAAAAAGGCGACAAAGCCTATAAAATGGCGCTTGATACCGCTGAAAATCCCGGCAGATTTCTTTCGACCATTCAAGTCGCCATAACCCTGATCGGCATCCTGACTGGCGCCATCGGCGGAGCCACCATATCCCAAAGCCTGACCGCATGGCTCGCTTCAATTCCGGCGCTGGCAAACGCGGCAAGCGCACTCGCAGTCGCTATCGTTGTCGCCGTCACAACCACTGTTTCAGTCATTCTGGGCGAACTCGTCCCTAAAAACCTCGCCTTGAGCAAACCAGAAGTTATTTCAGCCAAGCTCATCCGCCCCATGGCGATCTTCAGCGCCATATTTTATCCGCTCGTCAAATTTCTGACTGTCATCACTGAAGCTATTATCAAACTCTTGGGCCTCAAAGCGAACAAAGAACCGGAAGTGACAGAAGAGGAAGTCAAGGTTTTGATCGCCCAGGGCACCGAGTCCGGCATTTTTGAAAGCTCGGAAAAAGGCATGGTCGAAGGCGTTCTTGAGCTGGACGACCGTCGCATCACCAGCTTTATGACACCGAGGACCGAAGTA
This sequence comes from Spirochaetia bacterium, assembly GCA_021286925.1. Taxonomy (GTDB): domain Bacteria; phylum Spirochaetota; class Spirochaetia; order Treponematales; family Rectinemataceae; genus JAJTBL01. Next base: position 3,099 of record JAJTBL010000012.1, read on the forward strand.
GCCGCGCTCGACCTCGCCGATCCCGCTATTTCTCCGCTCCAATTCATTATGGACCACGCACAATATGCCTTTCTGCCCGCAATGGAAGAGGATTTGGACAGAATTGCCGGCATGATTCCCGTCAGACCCGCCCTTGCAGCCTATCTCCGCGACAGAAATACTGACATACGTTCTATCCTTGTCCCGCCCGTCTTCATTCCGGAAACCATCTCGGCACTGCGTGCTCTGGCCATTCTGCGGGAAAGCAAAATCAGTACAGCGCTTATCGTAGACGAATACGGCGGCGTTTCAGGCTTGGTAACGCGCGGAGACCTGCTGGGCTCTGTCCTGAGCGGCATCAATGAAGGCGCATCCGCCGAAATTCCGGGCGTGGTCAGACGAAGTGACGGTTCTTTCCTGGTTGCCGGAGCACTGCCGATTGCTGATTTTTCCGATTCACTCGATTTGGACGAAACCCTCTTCGACACTGACCTGTACGACACGGTCGCTGGACTCGTCCTGGCATGCATGGGGTCCATCCCGAAAGCCGGAGAAAGCTGTGATTGGCAGAATCTGCATATCGAAATCATGGATATGGACGGCAATCGAATCGACAAAGTCCTGGTACAAAAGCGTGATACTGACCAACCCGCGGATCAGCCGCTTTAAAAAAAAGGCAGGCCTAAGCGCCTGCCCTTGGAAATTCGAGATATCGAGAATTAGCAAAAATTGCGCGGCATCATTCCGCAAACTGATCCAGCCGGCCCTCCCGGATAACTCGATATTCGCCCGTCTCCGTATTCAGGTCATAGATTGAAAAATTCGTCGCAATATCAAAGCCCGGATGCCGAACAGCAAAGTTGAGTGACGCAGATCCCTGTTCGCCCGACACAATCCGGTGGAACACATTGACCGGCCAGACGACCAGCGCCGGCCCATCGAAAATCACCTTGCCATTGTGCAGTATCCGCTCCGGCTCAACGGTAAAATTTTCAACGCGCCGGTGTTCAAGCGTGTAAATTTCGACATATCGAACGCCATGAAGAACCAGCAGATTGTCTTCTTGGTGCGGGTGGAGATACCAGGGACGGGCGATATCGCCGACTGGTCCCGGCGAAACGGCACTGCTTTTATGAATCACCCGGTCAATCCCATCAATTCTGGGCAGGTATTGCATAGGAAATATGTCGAAGGCTACGCCTTCAGTCCGCCTGAAGGGTTTCAGTTTGATTACCTTGTAGAACCGTTCAATTTCGTCAATGAGATAGTCCATGCTCTCACCTCCTGTTTTGGATAAGAGCATTTTCAATCCGTGTCAGCGCTTCTGTCAACAGCCGTTTCGGACAGGCGATGTTGATTCGCATAAAACCCGAACCCCCATTGCCGAACATGGTGCCTTCATCCAGCCAGAGCTTTGCCTTTTTCAAAAAGAATTCCTTCAATTCGGCATCATTCATCCCGAGTTTGCGGCAATCCAGCCATGCAAGGTAGGTGCCTTCGAGCGGCAGAACACTCAGCTCAGGTAGCCGCGCCGCGACAAAGTCCGCCAGCGTTCGATAGTTTTCTCTGAGATATTCCAGAAGTTCCTCCAGCCAGGGCTCACCGTAGGTGTAGGCCGCTTCCTGCGCCACAATGCCGAAAACATTGGAGATACCCACGCCAAGATTTCCTGCCACCGTCATAAAAGCATCGCGCAGGCGCTTATCCGAAATAATCGCATTGGCGGTTGTCAGCCCTGCGATATTAAAAGTTTTATTCGGCGCAGTCAGCGTAACAGTGATTTCGGCGGCTCCCGGGAGCGTGGCAATACAGGTGTGCCTGGTCGGACCGATGATAAGGTCGGAGTGGATTTCGTCAGAAATAATCAGAATACCTTTTCGGCTGCAGATTTCGACAAGGCGTTCGAGCTCTTCCCTTTTCCACACCCGGCCAACTGGATTGTGCGGACTGCAGAGGATAATCATCCTGGTCCGCGCGTCGATTTTTCGCTCCAGATCCTCAAAATCCATCACATAGTGATCCCCGTCGAGACGGAGCTGATTTTCCACAAGCTGGCGCCCATTGTTCAGCACTGCGCTGGAAAACGGATAATATACCGGCGTCTGCACAATAACCTTGTCGCCCGGTTGTGAATAGGCAAGAACGCAGAAATTGACTGCCGGCACAACCCCGGGCGAATAGCAGACCCATTCCTTCTTGATATCCCAGCCATTCCGCGTTTTCATCCAGCTGATGAGCGAACTGTAATACCCTTCAGTTCTGACCGGATAACCATAAATCGGATGGTCTGCCCGAGCTTTGACAGCTTCTACGATTGCGCTGGGGCAGGCAAAGTCCATATCCGCCACCCACATCGGCAGAACGCTGTCGTCGCCGCATACCGATGCACGCGTATCCCATTTCAAAGAGCCAGTCCCAGTCCTATCAGGAAAGTTATCAAAATCTGCACTCATAAAGTTTCCTTATTATAATTCGAATTTAAATGAGGCTCTTTTAGATTGCAGCCGCATTTTGAAAGAGCAATCTTAGATTGCACGCGTTTCACAGCGAGCAAAAAGCCGCGAGAACCCACAAAGCCGCGCGCTGAATCTTTCTCAAAAGCAGCATGCCGCAAAGCGCGGTTCAGGCATCTACGACGCAGTCAACATTGCTCAGCCTTCTGGTTCAGCCACAAAAAATTAGCCGCAACGGCTCAGCCTCCGAGATCTTAACCCTTATCCCTTATAGGCAACAACATCGATCTCGACACTTGCGTTTTTCGGGAGCGCTGCAGCCTGGATGGTTGTACGGGCAGGGCAATCAGCGGGGAAAAACTCGGCATATACCGCATTGAAAGCCGCAAAATCCGCCATATCCTTGAGAAACACCGAAGTTTTCACAACATCGGCAAGCGAAAGATGCATTTCTGTAAGAATTGCCTTGAGATTGGTCAGCACCTGGCGGGTTTCCGGTACAACTCCTCCGGAAACAAGCTGGTTGCTGGACGGATCGAGTCCTGCCTGCCCTGAGAGATACACAAAGTCTCCAGCGATGACAGCATGGGAATACGGGCCGATAGCCAGCGGCGCGTTGGAAGCATTGAAACAGTGTTTGCTCATGGAATACTCCTCGAAAGTTGGATCGGTATGAAGACATACCATCTCCATACTGATGTGTCGAAGAGTATTATTCAACAGCTTTTTTATTTTGTCAAATATATTTTACAAAATTAAATTTATTTGCAAATCCAGCAGGATTGGCGCTGACAGCTCTGGCGCTTACCGCTCATGCACCCACCATCCTGCTCGCGAAGCTCCTGCGCCTGCCTAGTTCTGATTTCGAAATTCGCGCAGATATTTATAAACCGTGTGTTTAGTGACACCGAGCTCGCCCGCCACCAATTCGACCGACCCCTTGATCTCGAACACACCGCGCTGTTCCAGATTGAACACAACCCGGCGGTTTTTCTCGGTCGGCGAAACCCCAGTGACTCGGGAAATAGCATCAAGCTCATCCGCAACCGCATGGCCGACCAAATCAGTCACGTCGGGCGCGAAGTTCTCACCAGTCTGAGGCGCTTCGCTGGAGGGCGAAAACTCCTGAAGGAAATGGCTGAGCGGCATCGATAGATCGAAATTGATGCACAGAAAGCCGATAGGCGTTCCTTCATCATTCCGGATGAGGGTAGTCACCGATTTGAGCGGCTTCCCCGCCTTGGTTTTGGAAAAATACGGCCCGATGATATCATTGCGGGTTTCAAAAGATTTCTTGAGAACATCGAGACCCAGGTCAGTGATAGGAGAGCCGGGGGCGCGGCCGGTGACATGGCCGTTGTAAATCTTGATTACCGAGTGAGCCATATCTTCCAACGAATGCAGGACAACTTCACAACCGCTGCCAAATGTTCTCGCAACCGACTCCGCAACCAGCTCATACCGAGCCAGCAGCTGCCGGTCGGTTTCGGAAAACCGGTGCGCCCCAGTGATTTCAGCAACATCAGTATTCAGCATTACCGCCCCCTTTCCGGGATCAGACTTCAAACGGACGTTTTGACAAAACCAAGAAAATAATCATGAATTCTCGCGCTGGCGACCAGTTCGGGATGAAATGTAGCGCCCAGGATATTACCCTGCTGTACGAGAACAGGATCTCCATGCAGCGAGGCCAGCACGCTGACGTTCGGACCGGTTTGCACAATTTTAGGCGCTCTGATAAAAACACCTTCCATTGTTTCAACCCGTTCAGCGCCATCGCCTTCAAACCTGACCTGGAGCGGCGCTCGAAAACTGTCAACCTGCGTCCCATAGGCATTGCGCCTGACCGTCACATCCAGCACCCCAAGCCCCGGCTGGGAAAATCTTTCAATCTGCCGGGACAGGAGGATAAGGCCGGCGCAAGTGCCAAAAACCGGCATTCCGTTGAGAATTCGATCCCGAAACGCATCCAGAAAGCCAAATCGAATCAACAACGAACCCATCACGGTGCTTTCACCGCCGGGAATGATCATGGCATCCGCCTTGTCCAGATCCTGCAGGCTCCTGACCTCAAACGGCACAATACCATCAGAAGCGGTTTGGCTTGGGACCGCTCGTTCGGCTGCCGCCTCAATTGCCTTGATATGGGCTTCATAATCACCCTGCAGGGCGAGAACACCGATTTTCATGGGATTTACCAGCCTCTCACAGCCATTTTCTGGTTTTCGCCCAGCTCGGAAAAGCCGATGCCAACCATGGCTTCGCCGAGGTCTTCCGAAATTTCTGCCAGAATTTTTGCGTCCTTGTAATGCACGACAGCGCTGACAATCGCCGATGCGCGGCGCGCGGGATCTCCAGATTTAAAAATACCGGAGCCGACAAAAACCGCTTCTGCACCCAACTGCATCATCAGAGCGGCGTCGGCCGGTGTCGCAATGCCGCCGGCTGAAAAGTTCGGAACCGGCAGTTTCCCGGTTTTGGCAACTTCATACACCAGCTCGAAGGGAGCCCCGAGTTCTTTTGCCGCAGTCATGAGCTCTTCTTCAGGAAGCCTGGTCAGCCGGGCAATACCGTCGCGGACAGCGCGCATATGGCGGACAGCTTCGGCGACATCGCCAGTACCCGGCTCGCCCTTGGTGCGGATCATCGCAGCGCCTTCCCCAATTCTTCTGAGCGCCTCGCCAAGATCGCGGCATCCGCAGACAAAGGGTGATTTGAAATCATGCTTGAACACATGGAATTTATCGTCAGCCGGCGTGAGCACTTCGGATTCATCGATAAAATCAATTCCCAGCGCTTCCAGAATCCTTGCCTCGACAAAATGCCCTATGCGGCACTTGGCCATGACCGGAATGGAAACCGCGTCCTGAATTTCCTTGATCATTTTCGGATCCGACATGCGGGCAACACCGCCCTGCGCGCGAATATCGGCGGGAACGCGCTCAAGCGCCATGACCGCTGCAGCTCCTGCCTTTTCAGCAATCTTAGCCTGCTCCGCGTTGGTGACATCCATGATGACGCCGCCCTTCAGCATCTCGGCAAGCCCGACTTTTGTCCTCCACGCATCATTCTGACGCGCTGACCAGAAAATGGTATCCATAATGCAAGCTCCTTTCAGATCGAATCTCTGACATATATAGCGAATCGGCTATACCCTATCGAAAAATACACCTTTGTTCAAGTTTAGGACAGCCCATATCGCCTTTTGAGAGCGTTTATGATACTGTTTCAGTCATGAAAATTCTGTTGACTGGCGCGACCGGACTTCTTGGCCGCGCACTTCGAAAACAATTGCTTCTGATACCGAATATTGAACTCACAGCCGCCGCCTATTCACGCGCGGTTCCGCCGCTTGTCAGAGCCGACCTCACCGACAGCGGGCAGGTTGAAGCGCTCTTTCAGACAGCCCTCCCTGACATCGTCATTCACACCGCCGCTGAACGCCGCCCCGACATTGTCGACAGCCAGCCGGAAAAGGCGCGCGCCCTGAACGTCGCGGCCACAGAGACCATCGCATCAGCTTGTGCCCGGCACTCGGCATCGCTTCTGTATATTTCCACTGACTACGTTTTTGACGGCTCGAATCCTCCCTATTTTCCAGATTCACCCGTCAATCCCCTCAATGAATACGGCCGCCTGAAATTGGAAGGCGAGCAGATCATTAAAAACATCTGCCCCAAAGGCGCCATCCTCAGGATTCCGCTCTTGTACGGGCCTGTCGAATTTCTGGAAGAATGCTCAGTCACCGAACTTGCCCAAAAACTGCTTGTAACTGCTCCGGTCAAAGTAGAGCATTGGGCACGGCGTTATCCGCTTCATGTCGATGACGTCAGCCGCGCCATTATCGCCATCACATCCGCGATGCGCGATTTCAGCGAAGCCTTCCCAATATTTCTGCTCTCAGGTCCAACACCGTGGACCAAATATGAAATGCTTCTGGAAATGGGCCGCGTTCTCGGCAAAAGCACCAGCCACATCATTCCCGACACCGCTCCGCCCTCCGGCGCACCTCGCCCTAAAGATTGCCGGATGGATACCAGCCGCCTTGAATCCCTCGGCTATGCCCCGCAGATAGCGTTTGGGGAGGGAATAAAATCAGCCCTCCTGCCGTTTTTCAATTCCGGAGTCTGAAACCGATGCCCCGCTTTTTTTTAATCATTTTTTCGCTTTTTCTTGTTTTCAGCGTTTCGGCGCAGACAGCGCCCAGCAGTGCTGAATCCGCCGATCCCATTGGTCAGTATCTCTCTGCCCGCAGTATTTCATCCTATGAATCCAGCCTACCCCGCTATTATTTTTCAGGAGAAACATGGAATGAGCGCGCCTTCGAACTGGTTTCCAGCGCGCAAAACTATATCCTCATCGATTCCTTTCTCGTCAATGCTCACCCCGTCAATCAGAAAATACTTGATGCTCTGCGGGAAAAGGCAGAGGCAGGGGTTCGCGTTTATATCATTTTCGATTCTTCGTCATATTTTACCTACATGCCGGATTTTGTTTCCTATCTGCCGACACCGGTCAAATTTTTCAGCGGTACAAAGGTTAATGTTGCGGAATATAATCCCATCAACGGGACAAAGCTGTTCGCCTTGCCCCAGCTTCTGAATCGTGATCACAGAAAATTCTGGATTATTGACGGCCATACAGTCGCGTTAGGCGGCATGAATCTGAACTATTATTCAATGAAAGAATCGAGCAGTCTTGGCAATATCGATACATTTGTCGAAGTGCAGAGTCCGCCCGCCATCCAGCAGCTTATCCGCTCTTTTGTAGAAACATGGAACCTTTGCTCTCCGATGCCGCTCAACGTTAATTCTTTCACATCAAATCAGCCTTCTATATCTCATTACCAACCTGAAACCAGATTGTGGCTTTTTGATCAGGATTTGCATGGCCGTTCCGAAGTCAATGCCCTCTTTGACAGCTTTTTTAATTCCGCTCAACGCGAATTATGGATGATTCAGGGCTATACATTTACAACCCCCGAGTTGCTGAAAAAAATCAGAAAGGCCGCATCTCGAGGTGTCGCAGTCAACGTCCTTCTTTCAACCAATTCATTCAGGGAAGTCTACGAACTCGCTTCAAATTATTGCATCCTTGATCTGATCCGAGCCGGTGCCAATGTATTTATGTTTGACGATCCAGGCAAAGCATTCCTGCATTACAAACTATTCTTGGCTGATCGCGTCGCCGCAGCATTCGGCAGCCCCAATTTCAATTTCAGAAGCCAATATCTTTCACGCGAAATCGCCATTGTATTCAACGATGAGCGTGTGGGCCGAGCGGCATATGAAAACCTCGAAACACTGCTTGCACATTCCCGGCCTGTCACGCAGGATGAAGCCGAACGATATCGCGGCTTCAAATATTTTATTGCTTACATGGAAATGCTTTTTGGTGGTTGATATGTCGCATAACGCACGTTTTTCTTTGCTGACCTTGCTGCTTTTTTTTATCTGTTTGGGAGCAGCTTTTTCACAGCAGGACTCTCCTCAAAAACCCGCGATTTCATATTCTGCGGGAATGACAGGATTTTCTGATTCCGCGTTTTCCTCTGCTGAAACCCTGCGGTTTTCCATAAACCTTGAATCGGAAAGAGCCAAACCATTCACGCCTTCGCTATTCGCCGCGATTCAATTCGATTTCAATCCGCTATCATTGCAGACTGCGTATTGGGGGCTTGGATTCTATCTGACTCTTTTCAATCTGCAAAATCATTTTTTCTCATTCGCCTCAATGCGAAAAACCAGCTGGGCGCCTGCCTTTTGCGCAGCCTTCTATTTTCCCTTCGATTCCGCGAAAAACTCTTATTTTGAAACCACTGCTGAACCAATCCGGCTTTTTACAGGCTCAAGTTATGTTTCATTGCTGAGCCCCGGAGCGCTTTTCAGCAAAAATTTCAAAATCACCGGCTATTCGCTGAGTCCTTTCAAATTCACCTATTATTTTTATTGAGAGCAAACTATGAAGAAAACAAAATATCTGCTTGCCGCCGTGAGCTTTTTTATTTTTGCCATGATCGCGCCTCTTTCCATAGCGCACGCCCAGGAAACCGCTGTTTCTCTCGGCTCCTGGAGTTTTTTCTCAGGGAATCGCGGTATTTTTGCCTCAATCGGCGTAACGCAAGGGCTTACTCCGCGGCTCGAAGCCGGCCTTTCTCTCATTCCCCGCCTGACACCTGACCCGTTCGAAGACCTTTATGCTGAAGCCCACCTGGGATACTCACTGGCCGCCAACAGATTTCGGGGTTTTAGCCAACCGGCCAGCTACATCAATATCATCGGCGATATTGGCGTCATTGCTGGCATCAACAGCATCGGAGCACCAGGTCAGACTCTGACAAAAAGCATATTCATACGCCTTACCCCAATAACCCTCGGCAATGCCTTCTATGGCAGACGCGACCGCATCTATTCGGTTGGAGCCCTCTTCAACCTGGACAGCGAGAGCCTCAGCTTGTTCCTGAACTTTATTTTCTCTGATTTTTTCATTGCAAAAAGATCGAATTGAATTTACCCTTGGAGCATGAATCGCGAGGTATTACGAAGCATTGCATCCAAAGCGACGATCGGGATCGCTGGTGCCGGCGGACTCGGCTCAAACTGTGCGGCATCGCTCGTCAGGAGCGGGGTGCGCCGCCTGATCATAGCAGATTTTGACCGGGTCAGCGAAAGCAACCTGGACCGCCAGTTCTTTTTTTTCGACCAGATCGGACAGCTCAAAGTCGACGCCCTGGCTGAAAACCTGCGCCGTATCGACCCCAGAATCACGGTTGAAACGCATCCTGTCCGCCTCGACGCTGAAAACGTACGCACTATCTTCGCCAAGTGCGACATAATTGTGGAAGCCTTCGATAATGCCGAATCTAAAGCCATGATCGCGGAAACCATACTGACAGCTTTCCATGAGAAACACCTCGTTTCAGCGTCCGGCCTCGCCGGAGTCGGAAACCTGGAGGATATCCGCGTTGTCCATCGCGGCAAACTCCATCTTTGCGGCGACTTTACCCGGGAAGTCGGACCAGAATCACCGCCCGTAGCGCCCCGCGTCTTAATCGTCGCCAATTTTGAAGCTGACATAGTCCTGCAATTGCTGATAGAATGGGAAGGACGACAGAAAGCCGGATCATAAATTAAAAAAACGGCAACCGAAATTATATTCACGATAGAAATTCCTGAAGGAGGTCCGACATGCTGGATCAACTCCTGGCTCCAGATGTGAAAAGCCTGCTCGAGGAAGGAAAATTCGAGGATATCCTCGATTTTTTCAAGGAAAGCCACCCAACCGAAATTGCTGAAGTCTTGACTGGTCTCAAACCCGAGGAAGCTCTCGAAATCCTGAGGCACTTTGATGACCAGACTTTTGCCGACGTTTTCCGGGAACTCCCGACTGCCTTCCAGGTGGACACCAGCGAACTGCTCGATAAAAAGGATCTGGCAAAGCTAATCATGCAGCTCGACCCTGATGATCGAGTCGACCTGCTAAAAGCCATCCCGCAGGAGCGGTTCGAATCAGTCATGCCAATTTTGGCCCAGCGAGAACGCGAAAACATCAAGCAGCTGGCCCAGTACGCCGAAGGTACCGCCGGCTCCATCATGACAACGCAGTACATTGCGCTGAATCAGGATTTGACTGTCCGTGAAGCGCTGGAACGAATTCGGCTTGAAGGCTCGGAAGCCAAGACCGTCTACACCATTTTTGCCGTTGATAAAGATAGAAAGCTCAAAGGCACAGTATCGCTCGGCGAGCTAATCCTGGCAGCTCCTTCAAAAAAGCTGTCAGAAATCATGGATTCACAGGTGCAGAGCGTTTACGCGCTCAATGACCGGGAAGACGCGGTTTATAAGTTTTCCCGATACGACCTGGTCGCACTGCCAGTTGTAGACAGCGATGAAGTCCTGGTAGGCATCATCACCCATGACGACGTGATCGATGTCATCGAGCAGGAACGGACAGAAGATATCGAACGCTTCATGGCAATCACCGGAAAACATGAAAACACCGCATACCTGCATACTTCAATCTGGACGCATTTCAAGCATCGTGTTGGCTGGCTCATCATTCTCGCCGTCATGGGCCTGATTTCCGGAGCTGTTCTCCAATCGTTCCAGGAAACCCTGACCAGCCTCATGATACTTGCGTTTTACATGCCGATGTTGGCAGACACAGGCGGCAACACCGGCAGTCAGTCAGCGACCGTAATTGTCCGGGCTCTGGCCCTGAAGGAAATCATGCCTGGCGACGCTTTCAAGGTATTATGGAAAGAGTTGCGGGTAGCCTTGCTCCTTGGGCTGGTCCTCGCCGCGCTCGCTTTTATACGAGTCCTTTTTACCGGCAATCATGTTCCCATGCCTGGAACCATCAACATCCTCGATATTGGAACCGCCATCGCAATCGCGCTTGGCATCCAGGTTGTATCAGCCACCATCATCGGAGCGCTGCTGCCGCTGGGAGCCGCTGCCCTCGGCGCTGACCCTGCTTTAATCGCAAGCCCGGCGCTGACCACCATCGTGGACATCACGGGCTTGCTTATCTATTTCACCACGGCCCGGATGATTTTACATATTTGAAGCTCTCAGAATTTGTAGGAAACCCCGGTGGAAATCTGGATATCGCTGATTGCTGGATT
>JAJTBL010000339.1 GCA_021286925.1 Spirochaetia bacterium
CTCAGTCAAGGAAAACCTGCAGAATACTGAAGCGAAAAATTCGGACTTTACCGCAGGATCTCTGGCAGATGACTATGAGATCACCGCGATCACCGAAGGAACTATCGGAAAGTATCCTGTCTGGATTTTCGACCTCCGGGCAAAAACGAACGAAGTTGCCTATGACCGGGTGCTGCTTTCAATACGGAAGGATCGAATCATGGTGCTCAAGCGGGAAGATTATTCACTCAATGGAAGGCTGATGCGAACCACTCTGTACCCGAAATATGTTGAAGTTGCCGGCAAACTGCTTCCGAGCCAGACGCTCATCATCGATGAAATCAACAAGGGAGAGAAGAGTCAGATAACCATGGCAGAGCAATCGGTCGAAAAGCTTCCGGACAAGGTTTTCACCAAGGCCTTCCTTGAACAGGTTAACAGGTAGGCGATTATGAACAGCAAAGTTCCCAGCCGTTTCGGCCGTTTTTTCATGCTCACTGCGGGTGCGCTGTTTTTGCTGTCGGGTATCGCTTTTGCCCAGGATACCGGCAGTGATGTCAATCTGGACGATCTTTTTGGCGGCGACATGGTCACCGCCGAGCAAAACAGCCCCGCTCCATCGCAAAACGCAGTAACCTCAGCATTAAAAAGCGATAAGGTAAGAATCGGCGGCAGTTTTTCAGGCTCGCTTGGCGCTGCTGCCACATGGAACAATCCATGGGATGGCAGTTTCGATCTCTTCAATGCCGACAAGACCGAGCCCTCGGCGCAGGCAAAAGCCACCGTTTTTTTTGATGCCCGCCCGGATGAAGATTTCAGAGTCTACGGCTCACTCAATACGTCCTGGCCTTACGCTGTGGCTGATTCTTCCGGTGATAACTCGATCATTCCCAATGTGTCAGTCTTCGAGCTTTTTACTGACTTTTCCTGGAATGATCAGGTCTTCTTCAGATTCGGGAAAAGCACGGTAAAATGGGGAACCGGCTACTTCTGGAGCCCGGCTGATGTCATCAACCTGGAACCTATCAATATTTTCGACCCGACGAGCCAGCGGGCAGGCCCTCTGAACCTCAAAATCCATGTTCCGGTACTGGGCACTCAGAATAATTTTTATTTTTACACCATTCTGGACGAAAAGAACCTGGCTTTCAGCACAACCGCGCTGGCGGGAAAAGCTGAGTTTCTGCTGGGAAAGTATGAGCTGGGAATCGGCGGCTATTATCGCTATGACACGGCTGAACGGGGCATGCTGACGCTGACCGGTCCGCTTGGTGACTTCGATATTTTCGGCGAGGCCATGATTTCCAGAGGAAGCGCTAAAACCTTTGTGACAGATATCTCGGTACTGCCGCCTTTCACGGTCTCCACTTCAGAGGTTGATGACCACCGATCCACCTTTTACGCATCAGCCAGCGCCGGCTTCATGTATTCCAATCAAAACAGCAATGTTTCAGCCGTCGGCCAATACTATTATAACGGCGAGGGCTATTCCGACACCACCAGGACAGATCTCATCGGCAAGGCGACGACGGTTATTGCCGCTCTCGGCGGAGCTGCTACTGTTCCGGGCAAAGCCATGGCGCAGGCGCTTTCGGGGCTGCTTTTCGGATCGGGCCGGCACTATGCCGCCCTTTCGCTGAGCAAATCGAAATTCTTATCGGATGACTTCTCCCTCTCGATACTTGCCCTTGCCAACCTGTCTGATTTTTCCGGCATCATCAGGCCGCAGGCGAGCTGGAAGATCATAGACAGGCTTTCAGTAACCGCAAGCCCGATGTTCATCTTCGGGGGAGAAAACACCGAGTATGCAAGCCTTTTCGGAGGGGATATCCTTGCCTTCAGCGTATCGGTTTCCATCGGCAGCGGCAGTTTCTGAGAGATTGCGTTTTTTGGAAAATGCGGCTACAGTAGAATCAATATCAATAGCTGTTTGCGGCTTTTAATACATTTTCGGAGTTTGTGATTTGCCGGAATATGACAGAAAGGATGGTTTTGCCATGAAAATTCACCCCATTACCGACAAGATTTTTGCCTTGCATGCCGACATCAAATCTGATGACCTTTTTGAAGGCATCTGGCCGATTCCCTACGGAGTCTCTCTCAATTCATACCTTGTCAA
>JAJTBL010000013.1 GCA_021286925.1 Spirochaetia bacterium
CGGCAAGAAATCCAACCGACAAATCGATCTGCCTGATAACGATAACCAGCGTCATTCCGACCGCGAGTACGACAATATAGCCCGACTGATTAAGAAGGTTGGCGATATTTCTTGAAGAAATGAAGAGCCCCTTGGTCAGAACCGTAAAAATAATCATGATAAGTGCCAGCGCGATATACATACCATAATCTCGCAAATTGCTCCTCATCATTTTTTTGATATCATTGGTTGTCACAATTCCCCCTCCTTAATTGGTCGCCATGTGCATGATTTTTTCCTGAGTCGCCTCGGCGGCGGGAAGCTCACCGGTAATTCGACCTGCAGAAACAACATATATTCTGTCACTCATGCCGAGAACTTCAGGCAGCTCCGAGGATATCATGATGATACTCATGCCCTGCGCTGCCAGATCCCGCATTATGCAATAAATTTCGTATTTCGCGCCGACATCGATACCCCGCGTCGGCTCGTCAAAAATGAGAACATCGGGCTTGGAGAAAAGCCATTTCGCTACCGAGACTTTCTGCTGGTTGCCGCCGGAAAGATTGACCACCTTCTGTTCGACATTCGGCGTTTTTATATTGAGTTTTGCCCGATACTCCTCAGCAACCTTCACTTCGAGATTTTTATTGACAACATTCCAGCTCTTCACAATATCTTTGAGATTCGCAAGCGTAATGTTGTTCTCTATATCCTGGATAAGAATCAAGCCATTGCCCTTCCGATCTTCGGAAACATAGGCAAGCCCCGCCTTGATCGCTTTCTCAGGGTGATTGAATGCTGCTTTTTTGCCTTTCAAAATCAGCTCGCCCGAAAGCTGGTAGTTATCCGGATTGCCGAACAGACTGCGGGCGAATTCGGTTCTTCCTGAGCCGATGAGGCCGGCCAACCCGACAATTTCGCCTTTCCTGATATAAAAATCGACATTATCCAGAACTTTTCTGCCAGTGACTGGATGAAAGGCAGTCCACTGCTTGGTCTGCAGAATGACACTGCCAAATTCGCGTTTTTCGCGCGCTGGATAGATATTCTGTATCTCACGGCCAACCATGTGCTTGATGAGAACATTCTCGTTCACTTCACCTTTATGGGCATCGAGCGTGCAGATGGTCTGACCATCACGCAAAACCGTCACCTTATCTGCGATCCTGATAACCTCTTTCAGTTTATGGGTTATCATGATGCAGGTGACACCCTGTTCCTTCAGTCCGACAATCAAATCCAGGAGGTTGTCGCAATCATTCTCGTTCAAAGCCGCGGTCGGTTCATCCAGAATGAGCAATTTGACATTGTGGCTCAGCGCTTTTGCAATTTCCACAAGCTGCTGCTTACCGACACCGAGATCTTTGATCTTGGTCGCGGGATTGACTTTGAGCCGAACCATTTCAAGAAGTTCGGTCGCGCGCTGGATGGTTTTATTCCAGTCAATCGCAATTCCCTTCTTGATTTCATTTCCGAGAAGAATATTTTCGTAGACCGTCATTTCAGGGACAAGCGCGAGTTCCTGATAGATGATCGCGATTCCCGCTTCTTCGCTGTCATGAATGGCTTTGAATTTCTGCTCGGTTCCATTGAACAGGATCTGCCCCTCATATTCTCCATGGGGATAGACACCGCTCAGCACTTTCATCAGCGTCGACTTGCCAGCCCCGTTTTCACCGACCAGACAATGAATTTCACCGCGCTGAACGGAAAAATTGACATTGCTGAGCGCTTTGACACCGGGGAATGACTTGGAAATATTCTTCATTTCCAGAATTGCTGTTTCCATTCCTACCTCATTGTTGCGTGCTTCGCATGCATTGTTTCGGACAACAGAAAGGACGGACTCAAGCAAGCCCGTCCTTTCCGTTCATTCAAACATTATGAATCAAAGACCCTTGAAGTTGCTGGCAGGCCAGTAACCGGAATCGACGATTGCGGCCTTCACATTTTCTTTGGTGACCGTGGTAATCATGGTCGGCTTGGCCGGAACATCGATCTTGCCGTTGTTGTAGGTTGTTGTCTTGGGCGGAACCTTGCCGTTCAGGAAATCGACAGCGGCGGCGATAGCGTCCTTGACCAGGATGCGGACGTCTTTCAGAACGGTCATGGACTGCTTGCCATCGATGATGTATTGGATTGAAGCGATTTCAGCATCCTGTCCGGTGATGTAGTACTTGGTGACGTCTTTGTCAGCGGCGAAAGCATCAGCGATTGCGCGGGCGGTTCCGTCGTTCGGGGCGGCAATGTAGACCGTGCCTTTCATCTCTTTCTTGGCGGCAGTGAGGTTGGCTTCAGCCTTGGCCTTTGCATCGGCGAAGTTCCAGTTGGTGGTTACCTGGCCGATAATGCTCGCCATTTCATCGCGGGTGAGTGTAGCTTTCTTGGAGAGAGCTACGGCTTTGTCGGAGTTGCGGACAATGAAGGTTCCGTCAGCGATCTTGGGCTGGAGCACTTTCCATGCGCCTTCAAAGAAGAGGAACGCATTGTTGTCAGAAGCAGCACCGGCATACAGATAGAGGTTGTTGCCCTTTCCGCTTGCCTTGGAAACGAGGTAATCGCCCCATGCCATACCGACCTGGACCGAGTCGAAGGTGACATAGTAGTCAACAGAAGCGGTTCCGCGGATAAGGCGGTCATAGGAAATGACTTTTACGCCGGCTTTGTTGGCGACATCAGCAGCAGCTGCGGCGGCTGTTCCGTCCTGCGGGCAGATAATAAGGACTTTGATGCCCTTTGAAACCAGGGATTCAACATTGGCGCGTTCCTTGGCGGAATCGCCCTGGCTGAAAAGAACTTCGGCGCTGATGCCGGCGGTCTTCAGCGCGTCGAGGAATCTGGTCTGGTCCTGAATCCAGCGGGGTTCATCCTTGGTAGGAAGAACAATACCAACTTTCACCTGTGCAAACGCCGCATTTCCCAATACTACCAGGAAAAGAAGCGATGCGATCAACATAGCAGCACGTTTCATCTGTGCCCTCCTTGAACTAAAAAGACAAAATGTCTTTCGCGCGGTCTGCGCTGTACACAGTTTGAGGCTGTTTTAAAAATCCGTCATTAGGAATGATTGAACGTGATTGTGGACTTGTTTGAATTTTTTTTAAACAGGATTCATATTAGCACTTTTTACGCAAAGATATGCAAAAAAGTGCTAATATGAAGATCGAACATTGCGGTACACATCAGCCTTGGAATGGAAACCATCCTTGATAACCGTTTCATCGAGCAGGGGTTTTGTCACAAGAATTGGCTCCAGTCTGACATAGGGCACCCCGCCTTTTTTCAGCCCATCGTTGATGGTCGCGTCGGTGGTGATTTTTTCCTTTTTTGCCAGCATGACCGCAAAACCAGCCGCACGAAGCGCCAGCCGGTCGATGGGCTTGTAAATGGTCGCATATTGCGAGCCTTCGGCGATTCGCTGGCAGGCAGCCAGTTCCGCGTCCTGCCCTACGACCCGGGTTGTCGAAAGGAGGCGGTTTTCTGACAGAACATTGATGGCCGCTTCAGCGAGCATGTCATTTCCCGCTATGACCGCATCGATGGCTCGCGTTCTTGAGAGCACCTGCTCGAGGCCTTTTCGCGCGGCTTCGTTGTCCCAGGTTTCAGGCCAGATTTCTTCGAGAATGTGGATATCGCCCCGTTCGATAAAAGGATCCAGAACTTTATGCATGCCGGTGTTGAGCATGATGGCGTTGTTATCAGTTTTTGCGCCATTGATGATGACATAGTTGCCGTGCGGAACCACCTGAACCAGCGATTCGGCCATGAGACTGCCTACTTTTTCGTTATCGAAAGAAACATAGAGATCGACGCCGGCATTTCTGACCAGCCGGTCATAGCTCAGCACCGGAATTCTTTTGGATTTCGCGTACTTGACGGAGGCGGTCAGCTTGTCGGCATCGTTGGGAATGATGACGAGCACATCGATCCCGCGGCTGACCATCGATCTGACTTGTTCTGCTTGGCGGTCCGCATCCTGATCGGCAACCTCGTAGATAAAATCGGCCCCCAGCTCTTTGACTGATTTTTCGAAGACTTCTAAATCCCGTTTCCAGCGTTCAACGACAAGCGAATCAAGAGAAAAGCCGACAACCAGTTTTTTATCCTGGCTTTTTTGAGCGCTTTTTCCGCATGAAACGAAAAATGTGCATGCTGTAAGCATGGCGCACAGAACAAGCAGGGTTCGTTTAATCTCCGGTTTCATGGGCGCCTCCTGTTTTTCTCGCGAAATCGGCCATATACGCAGTTGGTGTCGTTCCAATCAATTTTTTAAAAAGCCTTGCAAAATAATTCTGGTCTGGATAACCGCAGGAAGCGCTCACTTCCTTGACGCTGGCGCCTGGCCGCTCCAGCATTTTTTTTGCCTGTTCGATTCTAAACATGACCAGATAACGTGAAAATCCCTGACCGGTTTCCTCAGCGAACAAGCGGGACAATCTTCCCGGGGAGATTCCGATAGCATCGGCGACTGACTCCAGACTGAGTGGTTTTGCGTAATTATTGTGCACAATGGACATGGCATCGGTGACAATGCGTGAATATTTCCCCGCTGCTTTTTCAAGATGCTTCAGCAGAATACCGATTTTCCGTGTTGCTTCCGCAGCAAAGAAATCTGCAGAGGGGCTGAGGCAGAGGGATTTCACGTGCATTATATCCTCAGCCTCCTCAATTGAGAGGCAGGACCTCTCCAGCAGTTCGCGAGTCACTCGACCGACTAACGCAATAAAGGTACCAATTTCGCTGTCTGTGGGAAGCCCCGAAGCGTGGGCGCATGCGCGGATTTCTTCAAGCAGAGGAAGTACAGGCTCTGTCTTTCCGGTCTGGAGGCTGTCCGTTAAATCATTTTCCAGCGCGGTGAGAAGCGGTTTCCAGACAGCAGTGCTACCATTGTCTGTCCCATGATTGAGATTGCTGATAGCAGCGTCCCAAGATTGTGCAATTTCAGCAATGGAACAGGGTGAGCCAAATCCAAACAAAGCGCCTGATCTCGCTTGCAGAATTTCATGGAGTTCCCCGAACGCCTCTTCGGAAACTGCCGGAATAAATGCTGCAAGCATTGCGGGAGAAATTTTTTCTGCCAGAATATTGGTTTTATATTGAATATCGCTGAGAATATCATCGAGATCGGCAGGTGCCGCATGGATTGCACAGGCAATCCCGGTGTCATTATTCAGCTCCAGGATGGATTGTAACTGAAGGGCCTTTTCTTCGTTCATGGCACCCATCACCATCGAGTAGACAAGGTTCTGCGCGGCGAGTGCTGTGCGTTCCTCTTTCAATTCGTGGAGCATGAGGCTTGTTTTTTCAAGCCTGTCACGGTTTTCAAGGAATTTTTCGGCACGCTTGAGCGAAAGGGCGAGTGCCTCAGCAGCGACCGGCTTGAGAAGATAGTCGACCACCCCAAGCTCAAGCGCTTCGCGGGCAATTTCAAATCGTTCATAGGCGGTAATCATGATAAACGATGGATTGACGCCTTTTGCCTTGATTTCGCGTATCGCTTCAAGACCGGAAAATCCTGGCATCTTAACATCCATCAGAACTATGTCCGGCGCGGTTCGGATCGCTTTTTCCACCGCTTCCCTGCCCGAATTCGCGATGCCGGCCAATTCATAAACCCCGGAAAAATCCCGCTTTATGATATGAGCAATCCCGGAAGCCACTGGCAATTCATCATCAACAACGAGAATGCGATACACATCAGTCTCCTTTCTGGGGGATTCGAATAGTGACAAGCGTACCGCCGCCCAATCTGGAATGAATCTCGACAACACCGGCACCATTGGTGGAAAGCGTTATGCGACGCATGACATTGCGCAGGCCTATGCCTGAACCATCTTTGCGGGCAGGCTCATGATTGGTGTCGAGATCCTGGTAGAGTTTTGTAATTTCGTGTTCGCTCATCCCCTGACCGTCATCCTCAACCTGCATAACGACATTTGACTCGTCGAGAGATATTGCAATTTTTATTGTACCGCCCTCTTCTTTTTTCGCCAGCCCGTGGGTAATGGCATTTTCAATCAGCGGCTGAAGGAGCAAGGCAGGTGTTTTCGCGCTGAGCGCCGATTCTTCAGCATGAATTTCGAATTGATAACGGGCACCAAATCGTGCCTGCAACAGCCTGATGTACCGCTGGGCACATTCAAGTTCTTCGGAAACAAGCACGGTACGGAACGTCGGCTTGAGCGCATATCGAATGAAACCTGCGAGGTCTTCGAGAAAATTGCTGGTTCTGTCCGCGTTTTCTTCCCACGCTATTCCCATGCCGGCCGAAAGCGTGTTGTAGAGGAAATGAGGATTGATCTGGCTTTGAAGAGCGAGCAGTTCAGCGTCTTTTAATTTATGTTCCATGTCGAGGACATGCATGCGTTCCTGCATCAGGCTTTTTTCCATTTCCGCCTTTTCCTGCATGCTGTTGAAGGACTGTTTGATATTATCACGCATGGTCGAAAAAGCAGTTGCCATAACGCTTATTTCATCCATTCTATCAGGCTTCGGAAGTTCCGCTGCATAGTTGCCGGTGCCGAGCGCGTTAGCCGCTTCAGCAAGTACGGCGAGCGGTTCGGTCAAGGTATATGAATAGGAGATGAGCAGCATGAGCCCGAGAAGAGTTGCCGCAACAACCAGTATCGCGTTCGTGGTCACCGCGGGAGAAATTACGGACTTGTAATTACTGAATGCCGCGATAGAATCGGCAATAAAGACCTTTTCATTCTTTTCAATCAGAAATCGTATAACGTCAGCGATTTTTTCCGATTCGTAATAGGCAGTTGAATAGGTTTGGACATCGCGGCCGCGTTTTCCGGAAACGCTGGTTTCCGTTTTGATGATGTACTGCTCGATTGCTCGCGCCAGATCACGATGGAGAAGCAGCGATTCGTCATTCCTGATTTCCTGGTTGAGTTTTCTTGCAGTATCCGACAGATGCGTCGAATTCTTGATGTACTCTTTCAGGGCATCTGAATTTTTCGAAGTCAGATAATTGGTGAGGCTGGTTTCTGTGCGGGCGAGCGACTCACGGACATCTTTCATGAGGAGGTTGTTTCTGAAGAGCACGCTGACAGAATCAGCGAGCTGGAATGACGCGAGTCCGGTATACAGGGTTGCCGACATCATTATGAGAAGAATAAGCGCTGAATGCCGGATCATCCGGCTTCGTACCGTATCCGGCTTCTGCTGGTTTTTGCGGTTTTTCATCATCGTGCCGCGCTCACCATGTGGTCTCATCGTGTTGCCGCCTTGAGGCTTTGCTGATTCAGCACGAAGAAACCGCTTTCATAGCGGGCTGGATTCTTCATTCCAGAGAGCAAATCAGAAAAGGCACGCAAGGCTGATCGCCCGATGGCTGAAGAGTCGCGGACAATACTGGCGGTAACAACGCCATTCTGTATGTAGCGGCTTATTTCCGGTGTTTCGTCGGTGCCGACAATGAGCACTTTCCCAACGGCATTCCGGTCAACAACAACCTGTACCGCGCCGATAGTGTCACGGGCGCTCGAGCAGATGAGCGCGTTGACCGGCTCAGGGGAATCCAGCATGCTGGCAGCCGATTCCTCGCCGGACATGGCGCCAGGCCGGGAACGAATAGCGGCGACAACACGCGCCCCTGGATAATTTTTCATGGCTTCAAGAACACCCTGATAAAAAGCTTCATTCAGAATGTTATCGGAACCGGTCTGCGGCAGTATCACCCCGATGCGGGCCGAATTCCCCAGCTTGGGCAAAATTGCCGAAGCGCTCGCGGAACCTTGTTTTTTTAGGTCGGAACCGACGAAGAAAGTATCTTCATCAAGCGGCGAATCCATGAAAACCGGAACGAATCGAACATTGTTCCTGTCCGCCAAGGCTTTTCGCTCGGCAAGCGGATCACCCCGCTTTGAAAACATGATAAGCCCGTCAACCCGCGCTGCCATGGCCAGATTGAAATATCGTTCAGCCTCGGTATTCGATTCAGCGGGATAGCGAAATATCTGCACAACCGCTTCTATTTTCGATGCTTCTTCGTTAAGACCGTTGATGAGCCCGCGGAAGTACGAGTCATCGGTGTCCGGAAAAACAGCCGCCAGGTGGTACCGCGCAGGTTTGGCTGAGGAAGAACTCCTGAAAATGCCGTCCGCAAGCGCTTTCTGGCTTTTGACAATGAGGTCGGCATTGATGACGGTCGCGGCTACCAGCACAAGGCCGAAAAGTATCGCGAACAACCTGGCGGCGTTTTTCATGACTCTATTCCAGCACCTTTATTTTCCAATCTTGGTGAAGTCAGCGGGATTCAATTTCCCAAGCAAGCCGGGATCGCCTAACGCGACCCAAGTGAATCCGCCTTCGAGAACATAATGGGAAAACGCTTCTAAAATTTGGCCGGGCGTTACTGCCTGAATTCGTTGGACATCCATGATCCAATCCGCTGGATCGCCGCTATCGATAACCGACCGAATCATCATGCCTGCCATCGCAGAATTCGTCCGCAGGGCATTGAAATACTCATTCTTGAACATCTGCTTGTACGCTTCGAGCGCGTCGGGAATTTTCATGAATTTGGATTCCTCGCCCGGCCGGCTCGGATCGACCGATACACAGCGGCCATCGGCCATGACTCCTGCTGCCTCATCGATATAGGATTTTATTTTTTCTGTCGCCGATGTTTTATAGATGGTGATAGACCCATAATTCGCGCCGAAAGAGCGGATATATGAACCAGGTGTGTAAACCGCGCCATACTGATCTCTGACAATGGTAAAAAGAAGGTCTGAGAAAAGTTTCATGGCAAGGCTGGCCGAAAAATAATCAGCGCTGCCAGGATTCGGAGCGGCAAAATCGCCGCGCATATACACAACGCCGCGCGATTGTTCATCTTCTTCGATAAACAGGCGGCCCTGGGAGGTCTTTGCAAAGGCCGGCGCTTCAGGAACCGGACCGAGTTTCAAATTTGGAATTGCTGCAAAGGTTTTTTCAAGCTCGGTTTCAAGCGATTCGGAAGAAAAATCGCCAACAGCGACAATAAACGCTCGATCTGCAGAAAGATTTTCCGCATACCAGGCTTTGATCAAATCCAGCTGGGCTTTTCCGATAGTTGCTTCAGTGCCATCAGGATTGGCCGCGTATGGGTGACCTTCAAAAAATTTTTGGTTAGTCAGCAAATTGGTTTTAGCCCAGGGGTTCTGGTCCTTGGATTGAATGTTCAATACGGCTTCACTTTTAACCTGATCAAAATCGGATTTTGCGAAAGCTGGCTGTGTCACCATGTCAGCCCAGACCGGCAGGAGCTTTGCGAAGTATTTATCCAACACATTGAGGCTCAAGGCGGTATATTCAAATGTCGCTGAAGCAGATATCGAACTCGATGTCTCGTCAAGCAAATCCGTCACAACCGCGTAAGGATAATTGACCGATGCCCGAGCGGCCGTCTTGAATGCCAACAGTGGCCAGCCAGCTTTATCCTGCGGTATTGTAAGCGAGCCGCCCCGCAGAACAAATGAAATATTCCGAACTTTGTTTGCCTTGTTTTCTTTGACATAAACGGGAATGCCATTGGAAAGCGTGAACTGCCTGAACGTTGGGCGATTCATCTCGACAAAATCAATTTTCTGCTTCTGCACCATTTGAGCGGCCGCGCCGGAAAGGGCCGCATAGAGCATCAACACAGCAACCGCAAGAATCTTGTATTTTTTCCACAGTATGTTTTTCATGACTGCCCCCTTTACCGCTGCCACCAGAAGGCATTATCGGCATTCACTTTTTCGAAACCATATTCCTGCATTTTTGCCGCCATCCTGGAATCGGAACCGAAGGTGCTGGTTCTGATTCTGAGCATGGTTGCGATTTCAGGCGCAGGCGCTACTTCCGAACCGGTGATATAGTGCTGAACCAGCGCGCGGATATCATCCCAGCTGACCTTGCTGCAATTTTTTTCGTACCCGAAAAAATAATCCGCGGTTGCCGTTGACCACCAGAAGGTGAGCGTGTCAGTGACAAAGGTTTCAGCGGATTCCATGGCGAAAATATTCTGATCGATGAGTTTCGTTTTCGCTTTCTGCAATTCATTCGATCCGAAATATCCGGCTGGATCTCTTGCGATTTCTTTAAACTCATCAAGAACCGCGTTTTTCAAATTCATAACCCGATCGAGAACCGCTCCCTCGGCAGCTGGTTTTTGTATGAGCATGTATGTCGAAAAAATATAGTTGCCGCCGTCGCGTGCAGTCGGATAGGTAAAATCGATATATTCGGCATCGTAGAGACCTTCGACCTTTTTCATGATCGAATCTTTGAACCGGCCGATGGGCGATGAAAGCAAAAAGAGCAGGACATCTGATGTATAGGTGTCCTGTGTCTGCGCGAGGACATCGGGGCCTCTCCAGCGGAATTGGATATTTCCGATACCGCGATAGAATTGGTCCTCGACCGAGACAAGATTGATGCCAGCCGGAATTTTTCCATGCGGCGGTACACCGAAAGATGGAGCACCCTGTCCTTTCCAATCCCCAAAATACTGTTCCGCAAGCGCTTTGACTTCTTCCATGGTGCAATCGCCGCCAACCATGAGTGCCATGTTTTCTGGCACATAATAGCGGCTTTGCATTTGTTTCAGCACCTGAACCGTCGCAGACTGGATATTGTATTCGGGGCCGTCGATATTTTTCCGCCACGGATAATCCTTGAACATTCTCGACTCAAGCGCGTTAGCCGCTATTCGGGCCGGATCCGCGTGATATCCTTTGATCTCATTCAGGACCACATTTTTTTCGTTTTCCAGAACCGCCGGATCGAAGAGAGGATTGCGGACAGCCTGAGCCCAGAATTCCACGGCTGCCTCCGTTTTTTCCGATGGTACGGTAATGTAATAATTGATATATTCAGTGCCGGTCGCACCGTTCCACGCTGTCGTCCCCATGCTGTTGAGCGCCGCGTTGAACGATTCCTTGGTTGGGAATTTTGCGTTGCCGGCGAACATCATGTGTTCATACAGATGAAACAGCCCCGCGGTTTCAGGTGTCTGCGCGCTCGCTCCGCCCCGGAACGCGACACACACGGTCACCAGCGGCACGGAATGATTTTCCGCAACAAAAACTTCGAGTCCGTTTGGAAGCACCATGTGCCCAACCTGGTTTTGCGCGGACTGCGCTGACAGGATTTGGAGCGGCAGCAGCAACAATGCAAGAAATGCAAAAAGTGCCGCTTTTCTTGTCCAGCTCATTTTTTTCATTGCTTGACCTCCTTATTTCATCATTTTTCGAATGAGCGTTTCCAAATCATCGGCATCGAGAACCGCAGGAACAGGATAGGGTGTTCCGTGCGCCTCTTTGATGGCTCCTTCCGCGATGCTGGCGATATCTTCCGCGCGGATAAAATCCCCTTTTTCCGGAATCCCGATTTCAGCTTCAAGCGCTTTGACCGCATCGCAGAATACGCGGGCCTTTTTCTGAAACCAGGCTCTGCGCTCGGCTTTGTTCATGGTGCGGGGATTGAATTCCTGCTTGGGCAGCTCCATTGCCCGGGGCGCTTCGGGAACTGCAGCCGCTTCAGACACTACTGCGGCCGATTTTGCCTCACGCCGTGTATCCTCACGCCGTGTATCCTCACGAGGAACCATGTCCGCCAAATCCGCCAGGCGCTCCGGACAGACATCGACATAAAAATCGAGGAAGCAGGGCAGTGCAATTGCATTGGCCAGACCGTGCGGCACATGATATTTTTCGCCGAACCGATGTGCAACCGCATGGACATAGCCCACAAAACCGCGGGTAAAGGCTCTCCCTGCGATATGCGACGCCTTCAGCATATTCTCCCGCGCTTCCAGATCGCTGCCGTCGGTATAGGCTCTGGGAAGATTTGCAAAAATGAGCCGGGTCGCTTCGAGCGCCTGCACATCGACATCGCGATAATGCAGGGTGTTGCAATACGCCTCAACGGCGTGCGTCAGCGCGTCAATGCCGGTAGCCGCGGTCAACGCGGGCGGCAAACCCACAGTCAGCGCCGGGTCGAGAATCGTCGAATCAGGCGGGAGCCTCGGGTCGAGCACGGTGATTTTTCGATGTTTCATAGAATCAGTAATGACTGCGGCGGCAGTTGCCTCACTGCCGGTGCCAGCGGTCGTCGGTACGCAAATGAACGGCAGACCGCGGTTTCTGCATTTCAGCAGACCCGCAAAGCGGGCAAGCGGTTTTTTGTGGGTCGCGCCCATCCGGACCAGCTTGCCGGCGTCCATCACCGAGCCGCCGCCCAGCGCAATGACCGAATCGCATGAGTTTGCTCGGAGCGCTTCCAGCGCTTTTTCACAGACTTCAAAGGTGGGGTCGGGCGTAATGCCCGGAAATACGGCATACGGAATGGAGGCGCTTTTCAGGATCTCCGTGAGTTGCGCCAGAATTCCTGCTTTTTCAACGCCAACGTCGGTTATAATCAGCGGCTTTCCGGCTTTGAGCGTTGCCAATTCTTCAGGAATTTTGCGCACAGCGCCTTGGCCGGAAAAAAGCACGGGCACTTTCTGCGGAATGACCGTCAAGGCTCTGCCGCCAATTGAAAAAAGCAGTCGCTTCAGACCATGTTTCATCCTATCGCCTCCGGCGAAAAAAGTATCAGTTTTTCAGCATCCGCAGGAATCCGGTCTTGTCGATATAGTTGCTTTCCCTGACCAGCTTGCCGTCACGGTAATATCGAACATAGGGAATTTCTCGATTGCCGAAGCGGTCTTCCTTGAATTCGAGAAATTCATCATAAAATGGCTCATGGTCATATTCGAGCCAGTAAATGTCCATATCGGGAGCTTCGGCAAGAGCCGGGAGATAGGAGCGCATCCAGCCCCATTGAGGACACCAGCTCTGTGTCAGGACTATCGCAACTGATGGTTTGCTCGAAACGATAGCTTGTGAAAATTCGCCATTTTTCATGGCCTCGCGGCATTCAGCCTCGGTAAGTTTCCGGTACATGGATTTATCTTACTTTCCTCCGCAGAATGGCGCAAGGCGAAGTCGTAAAGGATTTCGAATTACGGCTTTCTGCAGTACGCATGAAAAAAGGCGGCCGTCGCAGGCCGCCTTTCCAGATTCGAACAAAGATCAGAGGTGTTTTTCGACAACTTCCAACAGTTCGGGCAAATCCATGCCGATCGCCTTCAGATGTTCAGGCGTCGGAATGCCGTTGTTGTTCCACCCGCGGCGCTTGTATACGGCGTCCAGGAGGGATTCGTACTGCTGTTCGCGCCATTTGCGGGTCGCGGCCATTTTTTCCTGCAGTGTCATGGATTCGGGATTGAGCCCCATCTTTTCCCTGAGCTGTTTGTCGTAGCGTTCCTGGCGTGAAAGATATTCGGCTTCGGTTACCGGGCCGACAGCGCGGTACGGCGGATAGTCTTCATTGCGTTTTCCATGCCCCATGCGGAGATTGAAAATGCGCTGGAAATTGTAGATTCGTTCCGATTGCCGGATCAGTTCGTCCCAGGTCAGCGGCTCACCGGTGACAGCCTGGTAGAGCTGGCGGTAATTGTCGACATGCTCAGGAACCTTGTTCGGCTCGGGCCATTTGGCATTGTCCGCCGGTTCGATGTCGTTCCAGGGCAGTTTGCACAATCCCTGCAGTCCGAACCAGGTCCGGAACATGGGGAAGTAATGAAGGGCTTCAGCTTTCTTCTCAAAGGTCGGCAGCTGGTTGTTCACCATGTCCATGAAAATGAGCCAGGCTTCGTCATGCTGGGGGCCCTTGTTGGTCAGATAGTAGCCGCCCTGCTGGGCGAGGGATTCCTTGGACAGATACTGGCTCTGCTCAAGGCCTTTGCCGTTCAGCGCAATGTCTTTCATGAGCTGGGGATCGGCGCCAAAATTGGCGGCAAAATACTGGGCAAGATAGCGGGTGCCTCGTCCAGCCAGCACACCGAAACCTTTGCCTTCAGCCATCTGATGCAAAAGCTCGCAGGCGGCTTTCCAGTCCCCCCACTCCAGCTTGAGCCCGCCGGTCCGCGCTTCGTTGAGAATACCGTATTCCCAGCATTCCATCAGGAAGCCGACGATGGTTCCAAAACTGATGGTGTCAATGCCGTAGGTATCGCAGTAGAAGTTGATCTCGATGACGCCTTCCGGATCCCAGATTGCGAGGTTGGAGCCGACGCCGGCAGCGGTCTCATACTCCGGTCCATCGAC
>JAJTBL010000014.1 GCA_021286925.1 Spirochaetia bacterium
ATCAGCAGGCGCGATACTGCTGAGTCTGCGTTTTTCCAAGTATGGATACGGCATTTTCGATGGCATTTTCCATTCGGTCTCGGCTTTCTGCAATGCAGGGTTTTCAACGTTTTCAACCGGGCTTGAGCAATTTGTCGGAGATCCCATCGTTAATTTTACAATCATGTTCCTCATTACTGTCGGAGGTCTTGGATTTATCGTCATCAGAGATTTGAGAAAATATTTTTTTTCTGGCAGCCGCCGGCTATCCTATCATTCAGCAATCGTCCTCAAAACAAGCAGCCTTCTCGTGATTGCCGCATTTATTTCCTTCTTCGTGCTTGATTTTAATAAGGCTTTTGCTGGACTGCCGCTGTGGCAGAAAGTAATGGCAAGTCTTTTTCAGGCAGTGACCCCGAGAACTGCAGGGTTCGATACAATCCCGCAGAACCGTTTTTCACACAGCAGTCAGATTCTGACCATGATTCTGATGTTTATCGGTGCATCGCCGGCGTCGACCGGAGGCGGTATAAAGACAACGACCTTTTTTATTCTGTTTGCAACAGCATTCAGATACAAGGAAGGCAGCGACAGAATAGCCTGCGGTAAGCGAAATCTTCCGCCTCACTCGGTTTTCAAAGCGGTTGGCATCGTGATCAAGGCGCTGGCGATCACAGCCTTGGCCGTTATTGCCATTCTGATATCAGAATCTGGACGGGGAAATCCTGTCACCATGACAGAAGCCGTGTTTGAAGCGGTATCAGCGCTCGGTACTGTCGGTCTTTCCCAGGGCATCACTTCCCAGCTTGGAAATCTCTCAAAACTTGTTCTTGTCCTGACAATGTTTACAGGACGAGTCGGATTGTTTGCCATCGCGATGCCAAAATCCGACCATGATATCGAGGGATACGCGATAATGCCGGATGCGGAAATACTGATGTAAACTGTATTTTTGGAGGAATTTCATGCGACAGTATGCATTTATCGGACTGGGGTCTTTTGCTTTCAGTATGATTGAAACCATCGCGCCGCTGACAGATCAGATCATCGCGATCGACACTGACGCGAATAAAATTGAGCGGATCAAGGACAAGGCTGACGCGGCATATACGGTTGAGATAATCGATGAAGCCGCTTTGCGGAAAATTCTTCCGGAAGGTGTTGATGTCGCAGTAGTGGATCTTACCGGAGATATTGAGTCTGAAATCATGGTAATTCATTACCTTCAGAAGCTAGGTGTGGAAGAAATCATCGCCAAATCAGATTCCGAAGCGCACAGTGAAATTCTCGGCATTGTTGGAGCGACTAGAATTGTCAACGCGGACCGGGAAGCTGCGGCTCGCATCGCGCCCCTCGTGCTTTCATCTTCGCTGTCCAATTTTATTCCCATCAGCGGGGATCTGGTTATGGCTGAAATCGCGGTCCCGGATCAGATTATCGGAAAGACCGTCATTGAAGCCGATTTGCGCCGCAAGCACAATATCAATGTAATTGCAATCAGAGACGCTGGAGCGGCGGAACATCATAATTTTGACGGAAGTTATCGATTCCGCCAGCAGGATCTGCTTCTGGTTGTCGGAAAAGAGCAGGATGTGTTCCTTTTTTCTGGCATATCGAATTTATCAAGGCAAAAATCAAAGACAACCTTTTTTACTTCCGCGTTCAAAACATTTTTCAAAACGAAGAAAAAGAAAAACCTTTGAAGCTCCTTTGCAGCTTCGTCGGACTTGAAATTGCCTGCTAAAACAGCTGCCAATGCCCAGCTTCGACAGGTTTTTGGTTTCTGTCATTGACCCTGCTCGATAATTCCATATACAATTAAATCGGTACTATGGCGACGATAAACGGCCAGTACCGAATTTTCCACGCTGGGATCAACTCAAGCGTGGCATCGGAGGTCCTCAAGTGGACATTTTTCAAAAGTGTTATCAGTTCGATTTGGACAAGGTAGCGATGGAAAAGGGAATTTATCCCTATTTCCAGGCGCTCGACGGGATGGAAGGAACCGAAGCGACTTTCAACGGACACAAGATTATCATGATCGGTTCAAACAATTATCTGGGCTTGACCATGCATCCAAAGGTCAAGGCTGCCGCGATGAAAGCGCTCGAAGAGTACGGCACTTCCTGCACTGGCAGTCGATTCCTGAACGGGACTCTGAAACTGCATCATCAGCTGGAAGAAAGGCTTGCGGCCTTCATGGGAAAAGAAGCCGCGCTGGTTTTTTCAACCGGAATGCAGACCAATCTCGGAGCCATCTCTTCATTGATAGGGCGAAATGATATCGTGGTAACCGACAAGGATGACCATGCATCTATCGTAGATGGCTGCAGGCTGGGAATGGGCGAAATTAAGCGGTTTGTTCATGGTGATCTCGAACAGCTGGATCGAATCCTCGAAAAGATTCCCGAAGAGAATGGGGTCATGGTGGTAGTGGATGGTGTCTTCTCCATGGGCGGCGATATCGTTGATTTGCCCCGGCTGGTCAGCATCTGCAAGAAACATGGCGCTCGGCTCTATGTGGATGACGCCCACTCAATCGGCGTTCTCGGAGGAGGACGGGGTACTGCGGCTCATTTTGGGTTGACCAAGGATGTCGACCTCATCATGGGCACTTTCTCCAAGAGCTTTGCCTCGCTGGGCGGCTTTGTGGCTGGTGACAAGGACGTCATCAACTATATCAAGCATACTGCCCGCTCATTCATTTTCTCGGCATCGTTGCCTGCTCCGAACGCGATGGCAGCCTTTGCCGCCCTCGAAATCATGGAAACCGAGCCTTGGCACGTGGAAAAGCTCTGGGAAAATGCCAAGTTCATGCTGAATGGATTCCGCCAGCTCGGGTTCAATATCGGGCCGACCCAGACCCCCATCATTCCCGTCATCATCGGCGAAGATGAAACCTGCTTCAGGTTCTGGAAAGAGCTGTTCGACAACGGCGTGTACTGCAACCCCGTCATTTCTCCGGCGGTCCCGCAGGGAATGGCGCTCCTGAGAACTTCCTATATGGCAACCCATACCAGGGAACAGCTGGAAAAGGTGCTTTCCATTTTTGAAGCAGCCGGGAAAAAATTCGGCATCATTTAATTTTTTCAGTGCAATTCCATGCATGAACGGGAGTCCTGAATATAGGGCTCCCTTTTTTTGATCGCAGAAAACTCAAAGCCCTGTTGACGGCTGAATCAGGCGGTGTTCCACAAAGCTATAGTAGGTTTTTTCACAGAAAATCAGATGATCCAGTACCGGGATCCCCAGAATGTCGCCAGTTTCCCGCAGACGCCGGGTAATTTCGATATCTTCCTGGGAAGGCTCGAGATTCCCCGATGGATGATTATGTGCAACAATCACTGCGCAGGCGCGGTCGACAATCGGATCCGCAAAAACCTCCCGGGGATGAATTATCGCTTTGTTGACCAAGCCAAGCGACACATGGCGGACAGCATTGACCTCGTGCGCCCCATTCAAAGAAACAACCAGAAAATGCTCCTGTTTTCGATCCGCAAAATGCGAAATGAGCGGAAAGACATCTTGCGGCATGCTTATTTTTCGATCACGAACCGAATAGAACCGTCTGCCCAACTCAATCGCCGCCGCAATTGCACAGGCTTTCGCATCCCCAACGCCCAAAAGCTTTTTCATGACATCCAGTTCGAGATCCGATTTACCCAGGTCTATCAGCTTTAGAATATCGTTGGCGATCTGTATCACGGATTTTCCCTGACAACCCGAGCCGATGATAGCTATCAGCAATTCCCGATCCGACAGCGCGCGCGGTCCGAACCTCACGATTCGTTCTCGAACATCGATATCCTGCTTGCCTGATGCCTCGATAGGAATCTTTTCAAGGACATAGATCGAATTCATACATGCTCTCCCAATTACAATACGCGCAGAAAAAGGGCTTTTGATTCAAAATCGAAAAAAAACTGTTTCCGATATTCCAAATTCCCCAAAAGGAATCTATAATCGAATTCAGTGACATATATGAAAGATTGTATATCTTTACAGGAGGTGAAGGATGAAAAGCATCAAAGGTTCTAAAACAGAAACGAATTTGATGGCCGCGTTCGCTGGCGAATCCCAGGCTAGAAACCGCTACACATATTTTGCATCAAAGGCCAAGGAAGAAGGGTACATGCAAATGTCCCTGATTTTCGAGGAAACCGCGAATCAGGAAAAAGAGCATGCAAAGCGGCTCTTTAAATTTATGGAAGGGGGAACCGCGACCATAACGGGGACTTTCCCCTCAGGTATTATCGGCACAACCCGTGAAAACCTGGCTGAGGCTGCAGGCGGCGAAAATTATGAATGGAAGGAAATGTACCCCGGCTTTGCGAAAACAGCCCGTGAAGAAGGTTTTGACGCGATAGCCACCGTCTTTGAGGCGATTGCCGTCGCTGAAAAACAGCACGCAAAACGCTATGAGGAGCTGGCAGCCAATATCGACGCGGGAACCGTCTTTAAAAAGGACAAGCCGGTTGTATGGAGATGCATGAAGTGCGGCTATCTCTTCGAAGGCGAAGCGGATCCAAAAGACTGTCCGGCATGCGCTCATCCGCAGGCTTATTTTGAAGTGTTGGGCGAAAACTGGTAACCGACAGATTTTTGCGAGTTCAGGTTACTGAAAACAAAGGAGAAGCATATGACCGAAAAATTGCAGGTTTATAAATGCGAACTGTGCGGCAATATCGTAGAAGTACTGCATGCGGGCGAGGGCGAACTAGTTTGCTGCGGCCAGCCCATGAAGCTGCTCGCGGAAAACACCGTTGACGCGGCAAAAGAAAAGCACGTCCCTGTGCTCGAAAAAACCGCCGAAGGCTGGTGGGTATCCGTAGGCGCGGTAGCGCACCCCATGGAGGAAAAGCATTATATCGAATGGATAGAACTGATGGCGGGCGGTTCTGTGTACCGTGCCCACCTGAAACCGGGCGATGCCCCTAAAGCCTTTTTCCCGGTAAAAGCTGATGTCGTTTCAGCTCGTGAATATTGCAATCTGCATGGGCTCTGGAAAGCCTGATGCATTGAATCAAAAAGAAAGGAGCGTTCTATGAAGAAGTATGTTTGTGAAGTATGCGGCTACATCTATGACCCAGCAGAAGGCGACCCCGATGGCAAGGTTCCCGCCGGAACCGCATTTGAAAATCTTCCGGAAGACTGGGTCTGCCCCATGTGCGGCGCAGGCAAAGAATCCTTCTCTCCTGCTGACTAAGCATCCAAAGCTGGTATATACTGATGGGGGCTTTCACAGCCCCCATTTTTTTGCAAGGATGACAGCATGATCTCCCGTGAGGATTTTATATTCACTATTGGTTTTGACGGCGCCTCGGCAGTTGTGGATGGCAAAGCCAAAAAAGAATTTGGAAAACTCCCAACCATGGAGTTGGCCCGCAAAGGCCTGTACCGGGCAGCGTTTTCTTCGGCGCTGTACAGCGGCAAGCCGGAAGAAATGAAAGCCTTTATCGAGTTTTTCAATCAAAAAGCCGGCACCAACTATACCGAAGCGGCAGAACTCTCCCGGCTCTTCGGCGTTTATCTTGAAGAGATTTCCAAAACGATTGTTCTGTAAAAGCAAGCCGCGGATTCGTCAGCAGCTTGGTACTTTGCTAAAGAATTTCGACAATTCTGACTTTCAGATATCGTGACTCCTGATAGCCGGACACAATCGGGTGATCCAAATCCTGGGAGCGCTCTTCAATTGTTCTGAACCGTTTGCCGCAGTCAAAGGCAGCTTCCAGCAGCATTTTGTCGAAAAGGGCATCATCAAACCAATGGGAGCAGGAGCAGGTGACCAAAATGCCGCCCTTGTTCAGGAGCCTGAGGGCTCTTACATTGATTTCCTTGTAGCCTCGATATGCCTGAGGAATGGAAGATCGGCTTTTAGCGAAAGCCGGCGGATCCAGGATCACCATGTCGAATTTTTTGCCCTCTTTTTCAAAGGTTCGAAGTTGGTCGAAGGCGTTCGCCGAAAGTGTGGTAACCCGGTCGGCACAAGCGTTCCGGTCTGCGTTCTCCTGAACAGCCTTCAGCGCCTCATTCGAAGAATCCACGCAAACGACAGACGCGGCGCCTTTTGCAGCGCACAGGATGCCGAAGCCGCCCTGATTGCAGAAAATGTCCGCGACCTGCCGGCCTTTTGCGTATCGCGCCGCAGCCGCTCGGTTGGCGCGCTGATCGAGAAACCATCCTGTTTTCTGCCCGCCCAGAAGATCGACTGAAAAGGCAAGCCCGTTTTCTTCTATAATGATCGAATCTGGCACGCTTCCCGAAAGGATGCCGGTCGAATCTTCGAGCCCTTCCAGTTTTCGAACCGGAGCATCTGAACGCTCCATGATGCCCGCAGGTTTAAAAACCTTTTGCAGTGCCTCGATGATATTCGATTTTCGCTGATCGACGCCGAGGCTGAGAAACTGAGCCGAGAGCCATCTGCCATGCCTGCCGTCCGATGCCGATTTCCCGTTGAATAAATCCACAATAAGCCCGGGAACCGAATCAGCTTCGCCGAAAACCGCTCTGAAGCTTGCTTTTTCAAGATCGAAAAAGCGAGCCCGCCACGCAAGGCTTTCCTGAAAAGCCTGGATAAAAAAGGCAGTGTCGGCGCGGGAGCTGGTACGGGAAAAAATCCTGGCCTGAATTTTTGAAGCGGGGTTGAACAAGGCATAGCCCAGTTGTTTTCCGCGGCTGTCGCGGACGACGACTTCACTGCCGGGCGAGGGGTTCCCGTTGATCGCTGCTATTTCGTTATCATAAATCCAGGGGTGTCCGCCCCTGATTCGCGTATCTTCTTTCGGTTTCAGCTGGACTGATGGCATCTGACTCATGGTGCCAAGGATAGCCTTTTGCCTGCCATCTGCGCAAGCACGGCACAAGCGAATACTCCTGCAGAATTTCGCTATTGAAGCAAAGCGGCGCATGCGCTACCATAGCCGCGTATGAAAAAGCCATCAGTCGCCTACATCTGTTCCAATTGCGGGCACAGCGAGCCAAAATGGCTGGGGCGCTGTCCCGAATGCGGGCAATGGAATACGCTCGTTGAGCAAAATGCGATGCCGCGCTCGGCGCATGCTGATGTCAAAGGTGAAACCTATCCTGTTCCGATTAAGGCGATTGATCCGGCCAGCGGGACACGCCTGCTTTCAGGCAGTCAGGAACTGGATCGGGTGCTGGGCGGCGGTTTCATGCGCGGCTCGGCGATTCTGCTGGGCGGTGAGCCGGGGATCGGGAAAAGCACCCTGCTCTTGCAGGTTTGCTCGCGGCTTGAAACAAAAGGCCGCGTCTTGTATGTTTCGGGCGAAGAATCGCCGGCGCAGATTAGGCTCCGGGCAGACCGGCTCGGCGCGCTTCGGGAAAGCATAGAAGTCCTGTGCGCGACCAACCTGGACAGGATTATGTCCGTTTTTGACGCGGTTAAGCCGGTTCTGATTGTCATCGACTCGATTCAAACCATCTATTCGCCGGAGGCCGGTGCGATACCGGGCACTGCCAACCAGATAAAATACTGCACGCTGGAAATGACGGATTGGGTTAAAAACCACGATGCCATCATTATTTTTGTCGCTCATGTGACCAAGGATGGTCTGATTGCCGGTCCGAAGGTAGCTGAGCATATTGTGGACGCGGTGCTGGCCTTCGAGCAGGCGGAAGGCGATATCCGGGCTCTCCGGGCGTCGAAAAATCGATTCGGTTCTACCGATGAGCTGGGGCTGTATCGAATGAGTTCCGCCGGGCTTGCGGAGCTGACCGACCCCTCCGGGATTCTGCTGGTAAAACGGGATGGCGGCTTGCCTCCGGGTGTCGCGATCGCGATTGTGCATGAGGGGTCGCGCATCCTGCTGGTGGAAATCCAGGCGCTGACAGTGCCGGCGAAAGCAGGTATTACGCGGGTTTATTCGGATCGAATCGACTCGTCCAGAGTTGCGCGAATCGCGGCGGTCCTGGAAAAACAGACGGGGCTTCGGCTTTCTGATCAGGATATTTATGTGAATGTCGCGGGAGGCGTGCGGCTGGGAGAGCCGGGTATTGACCTTGCGCTCGCCGCCGCGCTCTATTCGGCACGGACTTCTCAGCCATTGCCGCTCGGTTCCGCGCTTGCCGGAGAGTTATCGCTTGCCGGTGAAATACGGCCGGTCAGGCAGATGGGCAAGCGCGCGCGGGCTGCGCGGACCCTGAATTTCACCAGGGTCATCGGTCCCGGGGAAAGCACGCTGACGGAAAATGGCAGACATGAGCGGCAGCCTGTCGGCGAATGGCTGAAGGTCGAATCACTGAAATCCGCATTGCGGATCTTATGGAGCAATGAATGAATTTTTTGAATTCCGAAAAAAGAATCATAGGTACGGCGGTACCGCTTTTTGCGTTGCGCGATAGCGAGACTTCCGTATGCGGCGAATTTCCATCTCTGAAGGCGTTAGGCGATCTTGCAAAGGACTGGAATCTCAACCTTATTCAGCTTTTACCAGTCAATGATACAGGAACCGGAGCTTCGCCCTACAGCGCGTTGAGCGCTTTCGCCCTGCATCCGGTTTATATCAGGATTGAGGATATTTCATGGAAAGGATCAGCAGCCTCGAAAGAAAAGATTGCGTCGATGCTTTCTGATTTTGCTACCCGCTATGCTGGCAATAAACGAGTTCCCTTTGATCAAATTGTCGCTGAAAAATTGGCAATTCTCAGGGAGATTTGGAATTCCGCCAACCCTGCGCCTATGAAGCGAATCGAGGCATTCATCAAGGCTCAGCCATGGGTTAAACCCTATGCCTGCTTTGTTGCAATGAAATCTCGCAATCAAGACAAGCCGTGGTGGGAATGGAGAGAATACCGGAATCCAACACCGGAGAATATAGAAAAATTCTGGAGTGACCCTGCGTTTTCGAATGAGCTTTTCTTTCATGCGTGGGTTCAGATGATCGCGAAAGAGCAATTTGCCGAGGCATGCAGATATGTCTTCAGTCTCGGTATCGACATCATGGGGGATATTCCCATTTTACTCAACAAAGACTCCGCTGATGTATGGTTTGAGCGCCGTTACTTTAATTTGGATTTTTCAGCGGGTGCGCCTCCCGACATGTATTCTGCGCTTGGCCAGAATTGGGGATTTCCGCTCTACCGCTGGGATGCGATTGAAGCATCAGGCTTTGTGTTCTGGAAAAACCGCCTTGCCTATGCCGATGTATTTTATTCGAGTTATCGCATCGATCATGTTTTGGGATTTTTTAGAATCTGGGGTGTCAGCAATTCGGAAATCGATGCTTTTCTCGGCAGGTTCATTCCCGAGTATACCATCGAATATCATGAGCTTGCCGCCATGGGTTTTGATCAGGCTCGCATAACCTGGTTGTCAAAACCCCATATTCCCGCTTCAGTCATCGATGAAGCCCTTTCTTCTCTGTCCTTCGAAGCCGCGTTACAAGCGAAAAGCGCTCTCTTCAGCCAGATTGGCAGCGAACCGCTCTATCGATTCAATCCAGCGATTCATGGCGGCAAAGATATTCAGGCAATTCTCGGGGACGGTGAGATAACAGGCAGGGTTCTCTCGTGGTGGCGTAACCGGACGTTATACGAAGTCGAACCGGGAAAGTTCGTTCCTTCATGGGAATATTCGCGGACAACAGCCTGGGGAACCTTGTCTGAAAATGAAAAGCATGTGCTTGAAGCGCTCTTTGCCCGCAGAAAGGGCGAGTCGCTGACCCTGTGGGAAAACACGGGGAAAAAAATTCTCGGCATGGTTTCGGGAAGCGTGAAAATGCAGGCGTGTGCCGAAGATCTCGGCGCGGTTCCGCCCTGCGTCCCAGCTGTCCTCGATGAGCTCGGGATTCCCGGGCTGCGCGTGCTCCGCTGGCATAGAAAGTGGGATGAAGCGGGGGCGCCTTTTGTACCGCTTGCTGATTATCCAGTCAATGCGGTCGCCTGTCCTTCGGTTCATGATTCATCAAATATTCGCCAGTGGTGGGAAGAAGAGGCTGACAAGCAAACGGTTTGGGATTTGTTGTGCAAAGCGATGGATGGGGATTCAGCCAAGGATACCGCCGCTCCTGAAAAACTGGAACCTGCTGACATGGTGTTTTTCCTGCAAGCATTCGCGACAGTTGCTTCACGGTTTGCGGTCATACCATTGCAGGACCTGCTAGCCTGCGATGTGCGATATCGAGAACAAAATCCGGCAGATGAAAGAATCAATATTCCGGGGACCATGCTGCCGGGAAATTGGGTTTACCGCATGAAACCAAGCCTGGCTGTTCTGCGCGCTGACAGCAAATTCAGCGCAGTGATCCGCGAAATTTCCAAGATGCGGCAGTATTCTCAGCGTGGGGTATCTTGAGATGGACAATCAGCTGTACCGGAAAGTATCGCGCGCTCTTATGGACGGCGCGAAAAATTCGATTTCAACAATTTTATTTCTCTTGAAAATCATGATACCCACAAGCCTCGCGGTTTCATTGCTTGGTTGGAGTGGCATTCTGAAAGTCGTCGCCGGGTTTCTTGCGCCGCTCATGAAACTCATCGGATTGCCGGGCGAGGCCGCGTTTGTCTTTATTTCGGGAGCCCTGCTGAACAATTATTCCGCGATAGCAGTCCTGACGAGTCTCGAATTTTCGCTGCGGGATGCTACTATTCTCGCAGTCATGTGTTTGATATCGCATAACCTTATCATTGAAACAACTGTTATGAAGTCGACCGGATCTTCAGCGCTGAAAATGGTTGTTCTTCGAGTTTGCACTGCATTTATCGCGGCATTCATGCTGAATCTTCTGCTGCCGCGATCGAGCGCCGGCATCGTCTTTTCTGAAGGAACGTCAGCCAGTTCGATGGCTTTTGTACCGATGCTCGCCGCCTGGGGAATTTCTACCTTCAAACTTGTCATCAAGATCACTCTATATGTTCTTGTGATCATGATGATGCAGAGCGTCTTTGAAGAATTCAAACTCATGGATTTTCTTTCAAAATTCCTTGAGCCGTTTATGAAATTTTTCGGTCTGCCCGCAAAAGCAAGTTTTCTGTGGATTGTTATCAATATTGTCGGATACGCGTACGGGGCCGGGATTCTTAAAAGCGAGGCGGAATCAGGGAGAATGACCAGGCAGGAAAGCGATTTATTCAATCACCATGCTGCTATTTCGCATTCACTACTGGAAGATACTATTCTCTATTCAGCCCTCGCGGTTCCAATTTTCTGGCTTGTCATTCCGAGGCTTGTGCTGGCGACAGCCTCCGTGTGGCTTGAACGCGGCCGAAGGCATTATTTCAAGCGATCATTCAAAGTTGGCACCCGCTGAGAAAACGCCATTCTTTGCTGAATTGAATCAAAGTCCGGAAAAACTCAGCCATTTGGCGCTGAAAGCAAGGAGGCTGAACCAGCCCAGCATTTCAGCTGCAAATGCAAGCGCGATAACTCCGAAAAAGCCAATTCGAAATGGTGTCAGCCTGCGGGACACTTGATTGTTTCGCCGCGGAATCGCAGGCAGGGCAATCAAAACGCTGAGGATGCCATAGACGACAGCCGCTATTGTCTTTGAAAGCCCAGTGTTCGCCGTGCTGAATTCTTCAACTGAGGCTCCTATCCTCGCGAAAAAACCCGAGATGGCGGAAAGGTTGCCAAAGGCCATGATAAGGCCGAACAGAACCAGCACCAGGCCTGAGACAATCCTGACTTTGTTTCCCTGTTTTTTGAAAAAGCCGAGCACTGGCTTGAGCCGGTCGAAAAACAAGCCTGTCGCGATAAACGGAATCGCGAAACCTGAGGAATAAGCCACTAAAAGCAGGGCTGAATTCAGCAGATTGCCATCTCTTCCGGCGTAGAGCAGAATTGATGCAAGGATCGGACCGATGCATGGCGACCAGCCAGCGGAAAAAGCCAGCCCCAGAATAAATGAACCCGCGACACCCTGCGTTTTTTTGCCGGTAAATTTACTTATAAGCCGCGTGTCTGCTCCCAAAAGCTTGATAAAATCGAAGATGAGGTTGAATCCAAGCAGAATTATGATGATGCCGCCGGCGAGGCTGATAATCTGTGAAGCGCCGGCTCTGCCAAGAAACATGGCTGATCCTGAAAAAATCAAGGCAAAGGCGGTAAAGGCGGTCGTAAAGCCCAGTGAAAAAGCGATGCTTCGGATAAAAACCCGGGCGCGTGAATTTCTTTTTTCAAGGTCAGCGACCGTAGTGCCTGAAATGAAGGAGAGATAGGCAGGCACCAGCGGAAGCACGCAGGGAGAGAGAAAGGACAGAAGGCCTGCGAGAATGGCGGCTGGAATTCCGGGCTGGTTCATTTTTTCGCTAATTCACTTAATATTGCGACAAGTTCAGGATTGGAATAATCATAAGCGCCAATCACAGCCGCAATGAACATTCCGTTTTTATCAATCAGATAGGTTGTCGGAATCCCTTGTGAAGCATAGGTCCTGGAGAGCAGGTTCTGCGGATCCAGATAAACGGGATAGGTCATTTTCTGCTGAGCCACAAATTTCTTGACTGTATCGGGAGTCTCGCCGACACTTACCGCGAAAATTTCAAAATTCTGCCCTTTCATGGTGGTGTGCAGTTTTTCGATTGTTGGAATTTCCTGTTTGCAGGGAGGACACCAGGTAGCCCAGAAATTGAGCAGTACAACTTTTCCCTTGAGCGAACTTCTCGATTTTGTTTCTCCGGAAAGCGTGGTGACTTTAAAGTCCTGATACTGGAAGGCTGGTTCGAAAATGTAGAAACCAAGCTTTTCGAGCTTTTCCGCATACCAGGGGCGATCCTGCGCGGCAGAAACAGGAAGCAGAGCCGCAGTCAGCATCATAAGAAGAAGGGCTGGAAGCACTCTATGGGGCAAATTTCGTTTTAAAAACATCTCGTACCTCGGACAATCCAATTTTTTAAATCAAAGTCCGAATGGTGAAGGTTCGGAATTCGATTTATTAAAAAAATACTATATTAGGAAGGCTTTGGGCAAGCATAACTTTGATGGTTGTCGAAAGAAGCAAAAAAATAGTATCTTAAGCCAGTAGTTTGAGGAGATTGAATGAAATTCAACAGAATAGTCTATGAAGAAGAAACTGAAGCCGAAGAAAAAAAGGCCGCCCCAAAGCCGGATGAAATGCTTCAGGAACGCTTTCTTAAAACACGAACCATCCTTCTGACTGGTGAGGTAGATAAGGACCTTTCGGAAAAAGTCATAAAAAACCTTTTGCTCCTGGAAAGCATTTCAGACGAGCCGATTACCGTGCTTATCGATTCGCCGGGGGGCGATGTCTACGCGGGATTTTCGATATTCGACATGATTCGCTTTATAAAAGCGCCGGTCAGAATTGTCGGCATGGGGCTTGTGGCCAGCGCGGCGGCGTTGATTCTGCTGGCGGTGCCGAAAGAACGCCGCTTCGGCCTGCCCAATTCCTCATATTTGATTCATCAGCCGCTTTCCGGCATTCAGGGAGTGGCTACGGAGATAGAGATCCATGCCCGCGAACTTGAAAAAACCAGGGAACGGTTGAACAGGATCATCGCTGAGGCTACTGGTCAGACAGTTGAGCGCGTTTCCAAAGATACGGATCGCGATTACTGGATGAATGCATCTGAAGCCGCCGAGTATGGGCTCATTGAAAAAATAATCGACAAACGGGCAGATTTATCCTGAATTTTTTCTGAAATTTCAATCAAAAGCGCACATGGCGCGCGTATATCCTTATGAGAGGCTTTTCCAGGAGGATGCATGCGCGCCAGATTTTTTATTGCCGGCTTTATTCTCATTATACTGTCGCTTTGCAGTTTCCAATGCTCCCTGCCATGGAGTGCTGCTGATAATCACGAAATATCGATTGTATCATACAATGTGCACAATCTTTTCGATGATGTTGATGACGGAAATGAATATCCAGAATTTAAAATTGACACAGGAAAGTGGAATTCCAGCCTCTACCAGACACGCCTGAAAAACACCGCCGATGCCATCCTTTCTCTTTTCCCTGACACGAAAAACGGACCGGATGTCATCTGTCTTGAAGAAATCGAA
>JAJTBL010000340.1 GCA_021286925.1 Spirochaetia bacterium
ATTCGATTGAATCAGCAAGGGCCGATGAACTGGCTTCGATTATATTGGTAGAGACTCCGATAGTAGTCCAGACCCGCTCGCCGTCCGTCGTTTCTATGAGGACCCGGACTTTGGCGCTTGTCGCGCTCATTGTGTCGATTACCCGCACCTTGTAATCAGTCAGCCTGATTCTGGCCAATTCGGGATAGAAGCGCTGGAGCGCCTTCCTGAGCGCGCTGTCAAGCGCATTTACAGGGCCATTGCCTTCTGATGCGGCAATTTCCTCGGTTCCGTTGACACTGACCTTGACCCAAGCCGATGCGCAGGAGCTTTCCTTCATTTCGGGGTACCGGCTCTGAACTTCATACCGCTCCAGCCTGAAGAACGGCTGGTATAGCCCGACTTCCCTGCGAGCGAGAATTTCAAAACTCGCATCGGCGCCTTCATATTGCCAGCCTTCAGCTTCAAGCTCCTTGAGTTTGGCGGAGAGCGCTTTGACAGCGGGATGTTCCTTTGTTGCCAGCGGTTCAAATTTTCTGATGCTCTCCGCAATGGCGGCTCGTCCCCCCATTTCGCTCATCAAAAATCTTCGATCATTTCCCACTGATTTTGGTTCGACATGCTCAAACGACGAAGTTGTTTTCAATATCCCGTCTGCGTGCATGCCGGCCTTGTGAGCAAAAGCGCGCAAACCAACATAGGGCATATCATCGGGGAGGGGAACATTGGCGATTTCTGCAATTTTCCGAGCGGTTTCTGTCAGATTGCAGAGATTGTGCTCTGGAAGACAAGTCATGCCAAGTTTGAGCTGGATGCTTGGAATGATAGCTGCAAGGGCTGCGTTGCCGCATCGTTCTCCGAAACCTACCAGTGTCCCTTGCACCTGCACAGCTCCCGATTTGACCGCCATCAATGAATTCGCGACAGCCATACCTGCATCATTATGGGCATGGATGCCAACCCTGATTGGATGTTTCTGTAAAACTTCCTTCATTCCTTCCATAATCAGGTCAGGGAAACTTCCGCCGTTGGTATCGCAAAGGACAACGCAATCTGCGCCTGCTTCAATCGCGGCACCAATACTTGCCAGCGCGTATTCACGGCATAATCGGTATCCGTCAAAAAAGTGTTCGGCATCATAGATTACTTCTTTCCCCAAATCCTTGAAGAAGGCGACTGTCTCTGCAATCATGGCGAGATTCTCTTCATACGAAACCTGCAATACCTGCTGGACATGCAAATCCCAACTTTTTCCGAAAAGGACAATAGTGCTGGTTGCTGCATTCGCGAGATTCTTGACACCTTCATCACGCCCGGGGCTCATTCCTTTTCGCCGGGTCGCCCCAAAAGCGCAGAGCCTTGCATGCTGCAGTTCAAGCTTTGATGCTTCTTGAAAAAATTCCATATCCTTTGGATTGCTTCCAGGATTGCCGGCCTCAATGTAGGCCACTCCCAGCTGATCCAGCGTTCTGGCAATGACCAGCTTGTCTTGCAGGGAAAAGGATATACCTTCTCCCTGTGCGCCATCACGTAGTGTGGTATCAAAAATCTCGATACTTTTTCCCA
The DNA here is from genome assembly GCA_021286925.1 of Spirochaetia bacterium. Classification (GTDB taxonomy): domain Bacteria; phylum Spirochaetota; class Spirochaetia; order Treponematales; family Rectinemataceae; genus JAJTBL01. The sequence continues at coordinate 1,546 of JAJTBL010000340.1, forward strand.
TTTTTCCTTGACTGAGCTGTCCCTGCATTGCTTGCCTCCTTGTGTTGAATTGTGAGAATACGGCGCAGAAAGTGAGCAATACAGCGGTCCGGCGTTCAGATTTGATCAGCCGGATTGACCGGCTGCATCCTCAATTCCGCGCCGGTCAAATAATAATGTTGATAATAGAGATTGAGCGGGAGAAAATAGTAAATGATTGCTGAGAGTAGTTTCTTATGATCGAATGACAGGTGTCATCAGCAAGGCTTTCGGGTTTGTGAGAGGAAGGTAATTTGTTCTGACAATCCATATAAGCTCCGCCGAACACCCTTGATGAAGCATACAAACGCTGGTTTTATGCCAATCCAGCTTTCCAGCATCTGTGCTAGCGGATAATATAATAGTGAAAATGAGTTGTCAATCGAAAAAAGCAAGTCGAACTTCTATAGGAGTTATACAAAGGACGAATTTTATATTGAACAGATGGAGAATAGGGGATTCGAACCCCTGACCTATAGATTGCGAA
>JAJTBL010000341.1 GCA_021286925.1 Spirochaetia bacterium
CTGAAGCCATCGCTCTGCAGAAAAACCAGAAATTCAATGGTGATGGAGTAGTCATAAAAAAAAGCACCGATGAATCGGCTATTGCTTCGTTTATTGACACGCTGGTTGGGCTTGGATACACAGCTCAGGATGCAAGCGGCGAAATGGGGCTCGATAAGGCCAATCTGGATGCGTTTTTGGCGGATGCTGCAGCTATGCTTAGCTGGCGTGCAAAAATGACGGAAAATCCCGAACTCATGGTATGCGGTGACAAAACCGATGCCGCAGTCGAGCTTTTTACTGCAATCAAGCCGGCGGTCGATGATTTTTTCAAGCGCTGTCAGATTTTTGCCTTGTCAACGTCGGATACGGCTTTCCGGGATATCGATACCGCGATATCCATGGTGCTGGCCGGCAATCAGACAGAACAGGAAAAAACACCGCTCCCGCTTGCACTCCCGAACAGGGATGTTGTTCTGCACCTCGACAAACCGATGCTTCCAGCTTTCATGAAAACCGTGTCGGAATTCTTTGCAATGTTGCCCTCGAGCCTTGCAGCGGGGAAGAAAATCGATTTTGCCGCATGGCAGGAAATATCGCGGAGAATATCTGCCTACGCTGCATGGAAATCAGCAAATCCTGCGCCAAGGCTGAATAGTGCTGAAGATGCTCTGCTTGCTGAGTATCTGAAACCGATGTATCAAAATGCTGTCAGTGCACTGCTTGAGCAGGATTTGGCCAGAGCTGAGTATGCCCAATGCCTGGCTGATCTCCGCAAACTGATTATTTTGAAACGGGATTTTCTCGGTGTACTGCAGAATTTTGTCAATCTCGATGCTTTCTATCGGGATAAAAACGCTGTCTTCCAATCAGGCAGGCTTTATATCGATGGCAGAGAATTGGAGCTTTGCATGGATGTCGTCAACCCGGGCGCTCATGGCACCATGGCTATCATGTCCTCTATGTATCTGCTGTACTGCGATCTCGTCAGCAAGGAAGGAAAGAAAAAGTCAATTGTCGCGGCGCTCACAGGCGGCGATGCGGACAATATCTTCGCGGGAAGAAATGGTGTATTCATCGATAATGAGGGCAAAGATTGGGACGCGGTGATTGCCAAAGTGGTTGTCCAGCCCATCAGTATCAGAGAGGCGTTTTTCAGTCCATATAAATGGGTTGTCCGGACGCTGGAAGAAGCGGCGGCACGCCGGGCGGCCAATGCGGAAAGCGCAAATCTTGCAAAATTGAAGACAGGGACCGAACAGACTGTTGCGGCAGTCGGCAAAGCGGATGCCAAGCCGGATACAATAAATCTGGCAAAGAAAATCGATGTCGGAACCGTCGCTGCCATCGGTGTCGCTTTGGGGAGCATTGGCGCCATGGTGACCGGCCTTTTGGGCATTTTTGTTGGAATGGGTGTCTGGATGCCGCTGGGAATTATCGGGGTTTTGCTCTTGATTTCAGGCCCGTCCATGATTCTTGCCTATATGAAACTGCGGAAGCGAAATATCGGTCCGCTTCTCAACGCCGAAGGCTGGGCCGTCAACGGGAAACTGAAAATCAATGTTCCCTTTGGCGGCTCATTGACTCACCTTGGCGCCATTCCGCTTGGTTCCGCCAGATTGCTGATGGATCCATTTGAGAAGAAGAAAAAGCCTTGGCTTTTATATCTTCTGATCGTGCTGGGCATTGTTCTGGTCGCCGCGTATTTCCTCGGATGGCTGGACGGTATACTGGCCGCGCTTTCTATCAAGAAATAGGATCCGAACAGGAAACTGCTCCTTCTGCAAGGCAGTCTTCCTTAATAAGGAATCGGAAACCATACCAGGCGGTCCAAGCAGCCAAAAGGCTTGCCACAAGACCGGGTGCTCGGGGACCCAGCAAACCAAGCAAAGCGCCGCCGGCCAAAGGACCTGCTATTCTGGTAAGGCTTTCGACAGAACTCGCGATGCCAAGCGTTCCGCCTGATGATTCCCGCGGAACGCTTTTTGTCAGAAGTGTCCGCAGCATGGTACTGCCAATCCCTGAGCCGATGCTCAGAGGAAGCAAAGCGATGACAA
>JAJTBL010000015.1 GCA_021286925.1 Spirochaetia bacterium
AGCCATGACCGCATCCACCCGCTCTTTGAATGGGGTATAGAACTCCTTCATCTGGGCTGCCCAATCGGATTTGCCTTCTTCCACTTCATCCAGGAGGCCTTCCATCCGCGCGGTAAATCCAGTATCCAGGATATCCGGGAAAAATTGCTCCAGAATTTCCGTGATCATGCGCCCCAGCGTAGTCGGCATGAGCTGCCGGGCTTCGCGGGTCACATAGTAGCGCTCCAGCAGAGTCGTAATGATGGGCGCGTATGTCGAAGGCCGGCCGATGCCCAATTCTTCCAGCGCTTTGATAATTGAAGCATCCGTATAGCGGGACGGGCCCTGGGTAAAATGCTGGATGCCGTGAATCTTCTCGACCGGCAATTCCTGGCCAACGGCAAGACTCAGGACATGGCTTGTTCGTTCTTCCTTGCTTGCGGCTATCCTGATGACTTTGTAAAAGCCTTCTTCAATGAAGGAAGTCGCCGATGTTCTGAAAATTCCGGCGCCGATGCTGATATCCGCTGTGGTGACCCTGGTGACAGCCGGTATCATCTGAGAAGCGACAAATCTTTCCCAGATAAGGGAATAGAGCTTTAGCTCATCCTTGGAGAGGTATTGTGCCGCAGTTTCAGGAGTCAATGAAACGGATGTAGGCCGGATCGCTTCGTGGGCATCCTGGGCCTGTTTACCCGATGAATACCGCTGGGCGGATTCAGGGAGCTGGGCGGGGAAGTGCTCGCCGAGCCAATCACGGGCTTCCTGGAGCGCGCCTTCAGAAATCCTTGTCGAATCCGTTCGCATGTAGGTGATGAGCCCCTGCCGGTGACTGCCGATATTGACACCCTCATACAGGTGCTGGGCAATCTGCATGGTTTTCTTGCTGGTAAATCCCAGGCGGTTTGCGGCAGTCTGCTGGAGTTTGCTCGTGGTAAATGGCGGCTTGGGCCGAATCACCTTGTCGGCGCTCCGAATATCGCTGACAATCGCTTTTTCGCCTGCAAGCCGATGAATCAGCTCCTGTGCCTGCTTTTCATTTTTCAGGGCGGGCTTTTCGCCTTCAAACAGGGCTAGTTCGGTTTTCAGCGAAGTCCTGTGGAGTTTGAGCAGGGCTTCGATGGTCCAATATTCCTCGGGGATAAAGGACTCGACTTCGCGTTCACGGTCGCAGATGAGTTTGAGCGCCACTGACTGGACACGGCCCGCACTCAGCCCGTTTTTCACTTTTTTCCAGAGGAGGGGAGAAAGATTGTAGCCGACCAGCCGGTCGAGCACTCTGCGCGCTTTCTGTGCGTCCACCTTTGGCAGTTCGATATCCCTCGGCTCCGCAACCGCGGCTTTGATGGCGGACTGCGTAATTTCGTTGAAGGTTATTCTGCGAACCGGCACGCCTGGAACCTTGTCCTCAATATATTTTCCTATTAAATAAGCAATTGCTTCACCTTCTCGGTCAGGGTCCGATGCCATCATAACCGCGGATGCTTTCTTGGCTTCTGTCACCAGGTCTTTCAGAACCGATGCCCTGCCGCGAATTGTAAGATATTCTGGCTCAAAGTTGTTTTCGACATCGACGCCAAGCCGCGATTTGGGCAAATCGATGAGATGTCCCATTGAGGCGAGAACCTTGTACCGCGACCCTAGATACTTTTCAATGGTTTTAGCTTTTGCCGGCGATTCGACGATGACCAAAATCTTGGAAGAGGACTTTGCTCCCGTTTTCGCGGAAGCTGTTTTTCCTGAGCTCTTTTTCGCCGCGGTTTTGGACTTATCAGCCGGTTTTCTGCCAGATTTCGGCTTTGCTTCGTTTTCCGAGGCGGATTCAGGAAGCGCTTTGCTTTTCTTGGTATCGGTCATATACATCCTTCTTCATGATTGTCATCGGCGGCATAGGCTTTTGCCTTCCCGTACTGCCGCGCGTGCGCACGCTCTCCAAGTTCGAAATTGCCAGCCCAGTCAGCATAGATATCCTGAACCGTTTCTATGCTTTGAGCCCCTTCGCTGGCTAGCTTTCTCGCGCCGGCATTCCGTACGCTTCCCAGACATTTTTTATGAACGAAAATATCCCTGCCCTCATCGGCCGCAAACTCGGCGGTTATCAGAGCGCCGGAGTGCTCAGGCGCTTCCACGACAATGCAGGAGCGGGCAAGCCCCGCGATAATCCGGTTCCGCTCCGGAAACCGATATTTCTGAATCGATGTCCCCGGCGGATTCTCTGTCACAAGGGCGCCGCCTGAGTCCAGAATGGCGGCGGCTAACGGCTTGGCGGAAGCCGGATAGATCATATCCATTCCGCCAGGCATGACTGCCAGGGTTCTGCCTTGTCCGCGCAGAGCACCTCGATGCGCCGCGGTATCGATGCCGCGTGCCAAGCCTGAAACAACACAGAAACCTGCGGCTGAAAGGCTTTTCGAAATATCGAATGCACAGTTCACCCCAAGCGCGGTCGGTGTTCTGGTGCCGACCACCGCCACTGCCGGCTTGTCAGGATCTGGCAGAATTCCCCGGACAAAGATTCCGAAAGGAGGCCGGTATGTCTCCCGCAAGAGCGGAGGATACTTGGCGTCAAAAATACTGACAAAGCGGATGGAGTATCGAGCGATATATTCAAAATCCCTTACAGCCTGTTCCCAGAACCGCAATGGGAGCCATTGTGTCCGATCGATCTTTCTCAAGATAATGGTTTCCAGCTCCAAAGGCAAAAGCGAAACCAGGTCTTCCTTCCCGAAAATCGACTGAGCCAGGAGGACCTTCTCGTGCGGGCGCAGCAGATGAATCCTGTTGACGGCCAGCAGAAAAAGAATGTCGTATTGCCGGCTCTCAGGCAGCGGCAGGACTTCCCTTCTGCAAAATGCCGGGAACAGCGATGCTTGGAGTGTCTGCGGTCTGGATTTTTTCATTCTCACCCTCCATATCTACTACGCCCGATTTCCCGCGTTCTGATTGAATTTTGCATGCTTTTTCAAGCAGTTCCGTTAATTCCTCGTGAAAAATTCTTCGTGATATTCCCGAAGCGAATCCTCCTCGATATGGGTATAGATTTGTGTGGTCGAAATATCCGAATGCCCCAGAAGCTCCTGGACTGTCCGGAGATCAGCGCCCCCCGCCAGCAAATGCGTGGCGAAACTGTGTCGGAATGTGTGCACCTTGGCATGAACACCTGCGGCTGCCCGAACCCCCGAAAAACGCTTCCAGATACCCTTCCTGGAGATGCCGTTGCCTTCCTGATTCAGAAAAACGAGATTGGAATGTTTGCCTTTCGCAAGATGCGGCCGCCCCTCTTCCAGATATTTTTCAAGCCAGTAGTGCGCATCATCGCCAAACGGCACCAGCCTTTCCTTTTTGCGTTTTCCGGTTACCCGCAAAAGCCTCTCTTTGAGATACAACCGGTCAAAGGTCAGACTTGCCGCTTCCGATATTCTCAGCCCGCATGAATAAATCAGCTCGAATATGGCCCGGTCCCGCAATCCGTTGGGACTGCCCGGATTGATGCTGGCCAGAAAACGATCCACTTCCTCGGGCCGCAACACCTCAGGCAGGGTTCGCGACTGCTTCGGCGTCCTGATCAAGAGCGAAGGATCATCTTCCCGCAAGCCTTCGAGCTGGAGATATTTGAACAGCGAGTGAATGCTCGCAACAACTCGAGCCATGGTTGTCCGCGACAGCCCTTCGCTCTGCCTGTTCACCAAATAGGCAAGGATATCCTCGCTGGAAGCCGTGAGGGGGTTTTTCCCGCTGTGCTCCAGAAACTGCTCAAGCCGGGAGAGTTCGCGCAGATACACCTCCACTGTCAGGCTTGAACGTTTGCGCACCATGAGCAGATGCGCCTTGTAACTGGAGCCGAGCTCGCTCACGCACGGGCTCCTTGCTTTTCGGTTCCAAACTTCATCTCGCGGAGAATGGTGGGCACATCGAGTTCATCTTCGCCGTTGGCCGGATCGAAGCTGTAGCCTTTCGCAACTGATGGAGTATTCTGCGTCATCATTTCGTACTCAGCCGGCGAAACATATTCGCTGTTCGGCATTCTGATGCCGGATTTGGTTTTCAGGCTGGACTGGCTTGCGCCTGCATTGGAAGCCGAGGGTTTTGACGTCCCGAATCCTGTCGCGATAACCGTCACCCGCACTTCGTCGCCGATTTTGGCATCCGTTACGAAGCCGGTGATGATATGTGCGTCTTCAGATGCTTTTTGTGTGATGAGGTCCACAATCTGCTCATACTCGATAAGGGAGAAATCCTCGCCGCCCGTGACATTCACCAAGACATTCTTTGCGCCTTCGATGTGCGCATCCTCGAGCAATGGGTTATTGACTGCCTTTGATGCGGCGTCCAGCGCTCGATTTTCACCCGAACCGATGCCGATACCCATGATTGCGTCGCCCTGGCCTTCCATGACCGTTCTGACATCGGCAAAATCAATATTGATGTCGCCCGCAAGGGTGATGAGGTCGGATATCCCCTGTACGCCCTGCCGAAGAACATCATCAGCGAGAAGGAATGCCTGCTTGATCGGCGTTTTTTTATCGACAATCTTGAGCAGATTCTGATTCGGAATGACAATGACGGTGTCTACTGCCTGGCGGAGCCGCTCAAGCCCATCATTCGCGATCTTGTTGACAACCTTGCCTTCAAAACCGAAGGGCTTGGTCACCACAGCGACGGTGAGCGCCCCGAGATCCCGGGCAATCTGGGCAATGACCGGTGCTGAACCGGTTCCCGTTCCGCCGCCCAGCCCGGAAGTGACGAACACCATGTCGGCGCCCCGCAGTGCCTGCTCGATCATGTCACGATCTTCCATGGCAGCTTTTTCGCCCAGCTCAGGTTTTCCTCCAGCTCCGAGCCCCTTGGTCACCTTGGTTCCAATACCAAGCTTGATCTCCGCCTTGGACCTGCCCAGATCCTGCAAATCCGTATTCACCGCGATAAACTGCACATTTTTAAGTCCGCCGGCGATCATCCGGTTTACCGCGTTGGAACCGCCGCCGCCTGTGCCGATAACCTTTATAACCGTAGGATTCGCCGCATTCGCTTCATCGATAATTTCAATAGCCATAGATTCCTCCTGTTTCCACTCAAATAAACTTGTCTTTCAGCCAGTTCCAGATTTTGCCGGCACCGGATTTGTCAGCCGAAGTCTGCTTCAGCGCCCCGCGTGTTCTTGCTCCGGGTTTGAAGCTTTTGCCCCTTGAGGAGGCGCTCGCCGTCATTTCGTCCGCTGCCAGCATCACCAGCCCCACAGCCGTTGCGAAAGCCGGATTTCGATATTCAGATTCCAGTCCGCCGATAACGGGCGGAAGCCCGATATGAACCGGAACGTTGAAGATGAATTCAGCCAGTTCGCAGACACCTTCCATCTGGGCTGTTCCGCCGGTGAGCGTAATGCCCGCTCGAATCTCCTTCAGATATCCCGATTTTTCAAGCTTTTCTTTCGCCATAAGAAGGATTTCTTCCATACGCGGCTGGACAATCGAACAGAGCTTGCGGCGCGGGATCTCTGACGGATCGCGGCCGCCGATTCCCGGTACCACAATGAGCTCTTCAGGATCCACCGCTTCCATCCAACAGCAAGCAGCTTCCCGCTTCAGCCTCTCAGCATTGTCGAGCAAGATGCTCATCATAATAGAGATATCGTTAGTTACCTGGGCGCCGCCAGCCGGAATCGCGCAGGTGTACACAGGCGCTCCGTTGGAAAAAACCATTAAATCAGTCGTGCCGCCGCCGATGTCCATCAGCAGACAGCCGAGATCCTTTTCTTCCTGCGTCAGCACCGCTCTCGATGCCGCGTAACAATTCAAAATCCGCTTTTCAACACGATATCCGGCTCGGGTGACGCATTTTTCAAGATTTTGCGTGGTTGTGACTGCCCCGGTAATGATATGCACATCAGCCTCGAGCCGAACGCCGATCATATGGAGCGGGTCATGGATGTTGTCCTGCGTGTCTACCATATAGGTGCGGGGAATGACATGGAGAATTTCACGATCCATGGGGATGGATACCGCGCGCGCCGCTTCATGCACACGGGCGATATCTTCACTGGTGATCTCACGCCCCTTGCCCGCGACCGCGACCACGCCTCTGGAGTTCAGGCTGTCGACGTTCGCACCGGACAACCCAAGCACGACATCGTGGATTTCACAGCCGGACATCAGCTCTGCGGCATCCACGCTCGCGCTGACTGCATTCAGGGTTGCTTCGATATTCAGCACAACACCGCGGCGCAATCCCGTCGAAGGCGCAACACCGACGCCGGTAATTTCGAGATTGTCTTCTTCATTGAACTCCCCGACGACGACACGGGTCGATGTCGTTCCAATGTCGAGGCTTGCTATATAGTTGTCAGCCAGCTTGTGCCTCCTTGACTCGATACACAATAGTTCCTGTACGGAAATCGATCTCTTCGATTTTTTCCGTACCCTTCCGAGACGCGAGAATGTCCAGAACGAGCAGTGCTTCGCCCAGCATGGCTTTATCAAGCTTCATCTGGGTCCTGATGGGTATTGCATGCGTTACCGGGTACAGCACGAGTTCGGCATCATTCTCGGAAACCTTCACGATTTTTATTTCCGAAAAAGCGTTTAAAAGAGAAGCATCCGTTTTTTCCAATCTGTCGAGGTCTGCCAACAGGGGCTGAAGCAGTGCAGGAAGCCGCTGGCCGGGAGTAAACTGCTCAAATCGAATTCCTGACAGAACCGGCAGGGGGCTGATCTGCGCTGCGCCATCCAATTTCCCGAACACCACGCCTTCCCGATCAACGACAAGACTCTGGGTGCCGAATTCATCGGTTTGGAGAATGACCGCGACCGGCTCTCTTTCAACCAGATTGACCACCAGCTTATCCGGCAGGACTCTTTGAATTCGAACCGAAGCTACGCGCGGGTCGGCAGAGATCCGCTTTTCCATTTCGGCGATATTCGCGTTAAACAGATGAATTTCAGAGCTCAAGCCAAGTGCACTGACTACATCGTTTTCCGACACCGTTTGCATGCCGCGCACGCTCACCTTGGTGATCCGTGTCACGTGCGGGATCGCGAAAAACATGGCGAGGCTGAGACACAAAACAATCGCCAAGGCAATGCCGAGGCGGGTATTCATTTTTTTCTGTTCTGCTTTCCGCTCGAGCTCATGGGCATGCCGCTGGGCGCTGGCCGCCAGCTTTTCTGCGTTCCGGTCGTACAGCTTTTCGTGCTTGGATGGAAAGGGCTTGAGGGGGATCGCGCGAACTCTGTTTTCAAAACTGTCAGATTGTGCCCGCGATGAAATGCCCGGGATGGAGGATTCACGCCTGGCCGTGCTTCGCTCAAGCAGGTCTGATTCGGCGTCATGTTCTTTTTTCTGCGGTTTTGCCCGTTCCGCAGTATTCGGCTGCAGTCTTTCCTTCAATTCAATCATGATACCCACCTGTTGCGTTTAAGGGAGCAAAGCCATCATCTCTCATCCCATTGACAATGAGACCGGCGGTAAACGCTGTTGCCAGCAGTGAAGAGCCGCCCTGCGAAAAGAAAGGCAACGCGATGCCGGTTGCCGGCAGAAAACCCGAAACAACGCCCAGATTGGAAAGAACCTGGAAGCTCAAGAGCGCAAAGAGCCCGACAACCAGAAAGGCCTTGAAACCGGAAATCTTGGACGCTGTTCTAAAAACTTTATATCCAATGAAAATCCAGCACGCTAACACCAAGGAAACTCCCAGAAGGCCGGTTTCTTCGACAAAACCTGAAAATACAAAATCCGACTGGATTTCCGGTATTGAAGTGAGTTTCCTGGTGCCGAGTCCAAGCCCCTTGCCCCAGATGCCGCCGGACATGATCGCTCTGATAGAATTCTGAACCTGGTAATTGATGCCATGGGCATCAAAATCAGGAATGAGATAGCCGACAATCCGCATAACCCGGTACTCGGAGGTTCCAACCATCAGAATTATGGAAATGACTCCCAGAATGCCGACGCCGATAAAAAAGACTAAAGGCACCCCCGCGACCCAGAAAACCGTGGATACGGAAATGAGCGCCAGGATTGCGGTAGAAAAGTCGTTTTGAAAAAAGATAAACACAACTCCAACAGCAATAACGAGGAAGGGGAAGAAAGCTTCTCCAAAGGAAGCTCGAATGAGTTCATTTTTTTTGTCGAGTATGTGAGCGGCATACAGGATTGACATGGGCTTCCAGAGCTCGGATGGCTGAAAATTCATGAATCCCAGGCTGATCCAGCGGCGCCCGCCATTGATCGTGGAGCCGATGCCGGGCAAAAGCGGCAGAAGAAGGCTGAAGAGCGAAACCAATGTCAGGATGCCAATATAATTTCTCAAAGTATCCAGCTTGATCGTGGAAAACACGATAAAAATGAAGATCGCAGGAAGAATGAACAGCGCCTGGCGGATGGCGAAATAGCTGGCGCTTTTACCGATCCGCAGTGAATATCCCATGGATGATGACCACATTGCAGCAAATCCTGCGAGCAGGAGCAAGGTAAAAGCTCCCGTGACAACCCGAGGGGCAGATTGGGAGAAGCTTTTTTCCTCAAATCCTGTCAATTGCATGGCACCAGCTCCTATTGAATTTTCAGCGTGGAAAGGGCTAACAGCGCAAAAATGCCGCCCAGTATCCAGAACCGTACAACTACTTTGGTTTCTTTCTGCCCAGCGAGTTCAAAATGATGGTGGATCGGAGCCATCCGGAACAGCCGCTTGCCTTTGCTCAATTTAAAATATCCAACCTGCAGCATGACTGAGCCGATCTCCATGACAAAAACTCCCCCAATCAGGAGCAGAAGGATCTCTTTTTTTACAATCAGCGACAGGATGCCCAGGATTCCGCCCAGCGAAAGCGAGCCGGCGTCTCCCATGAACACTTCAGCAGGATGAGCATTGAACCAGAGAAAACCGGTGCAAGCGCCCAAGAGCGCCAGATTGAAAATAGTCAGCTCGCCTGCGCCCTTGATATATGGAATATTGAGATACTGCGCCCAGTCCGCGCGCCCGGAAACGTAGGTTAATATCGAAAATGCGATGATAGCCATAATCATGAGGCCGGAAGCGAGCCCATCAAGTCCGTCGGTTATATTGACCGCGTTCGACCAGGTTGTGACATAGACCATCGCGAGCGGAATCCAGAGCACTCCGAGATCGACAACATGCTGTTTGATAAACGGCAGATACAGTTTGGTCATGCTCTGCCCGCCCTGATAATACAGAAGAATTGCGACAATACCCGAAACGAGGAATTGGAAAAAAAGCTTTTTGCCCGGGGACAGCCCATCAGAATTGCGCTTTTTTATTTTCAGGAGGTCATCCGCCATTCCGACGCAACAAAAGCCGACAAGACCGAAAAGACTTATCCAGGTGAGCGGGTTCCGGACATCCTGCCAGAGGATGACGGATATTACCACGGACGCGATGATGAGAATGCCTCCCATGGTCGGAGTGCCGGTTTTCGCAAGGTGGCTCTGCGGTCCTTCAGTTCTGACCGACTGGCCGAATTTCAGCACTCGAAGCTTTTCTATAACCCGTGGGCCAAACAGCAAGACCAGGGCCAGCGCTGTCACAGCGGCGTAGGCTGATCGGAATGTCAGATATTTGAAAATATTGAAGGGAGAAAAATATTTTACCAGCGGGAGCAGCAATTCACGAAGCATGCCTATCCTCCTGTTTTGAATCAAGCTTGACGAGTCCGGCGGACTGCAAATAATCCGCGAGCCGCTCAAGGGCCCGTCCCCGCGAGGCTTTTAGCAACACGAGATCACCCGGCTTTAAAAAAGCAAGAACGGCCTCTGCCAATTCATCCATTGAATCAGTGTGGAACACGGTTTTTGCCGCATTGCCTGCTTTGGCTGTGACTGCAGAAGCACCCTCCACAAGCTCGGAAAACCGCTTCAGAGATGCTTTTGTCTCAGGGCCGAAGAAAAAAACCGCCTCTGCGGATGAATGAAAAGCTTTCTCTCCAAGCAGTCGATGTTCTGCCGCTTCAGCCTCTCCAAGCTCGAGCATCGAGCCAAGAACCAGCACTTTTCTGCCTTTGGCCGGGACTGAATCGCAAAACTCTATTGCCTGCGCCATGCTGTCGGGGTTGGCGTTGTAGCAATCGAAGAGAAGGTCAATACTGCCCTGGAAAATCTGCGATCTGCCGAACAATGGCTGCACTGCGGAAAGCCCGCGGGCGGTCGCGGCAGGGTCGAGCGCAAGCTCTTCGCCAACAGCCAGGGCGGCAAGCGCATCAAGGCAGTTGTGTTTTCCGGGAAGCGGAAACTGGATATTCTGGTTTTTCCAGCGGATTTCCCAGCCGGAAAGACCGCGTGATGTTATGGATACACTGGTTCCAAAGGATGAAAAACCAAAACTCCGGACTCTGCCATTCACCCCTTCCCGCAGAAAATCGCGGAAATCATCTTCTTCCCAGATAAAGCCAACCTGCTTTCCCGTAAATCGGGAGAACACCTTTTTCTTCTCTTCGGCAATTGCCTGCCGCGAACCCAGAATTCCGACATGCGCGGTGCCAATATTGGTTATCACGGCATAGTCGGGCTCCAAAATCCAAGCCAGCTCATCCATTTCACCTTTCCGGTTCATCCCCATTTCAAAAACCGCAATCCGGTGCTCAGGATTGAGTGCAAACATGGAGAGCGCAAGGCCAATATCGGAGTTAAGGTTGCCCTTGTTCATGGCGACTGCCTCTTCACCGAAATTGGCAACGAGCATCGCGCCAATACATTCTTTCGTGGTGGTTTTCCCGGATGAGCCGGTGACACCAATCCGGATCAGATGTTTCATCCTTCTGCGGTATTCCCGTGCGAGTGTCTGCAGAGCATGCAAGACAGAAGGCACCAGGATGAGGCAGGGCGCCTTTCCGGCCTCCGCTTCATTGCCCTTGGATAAAATCTGCCCATACTGCCAGCCGGGACAGTTCTGCTCCATGGCTTTGAGCGCCTTTGCCTTCTGGCTTTCGGCGGCAACAATGCAAACAGCCCCCGCATCCAGAGCCCTGCCGATAAAATCATGCCCATCCACCCGTTCGCCCTGGAGGGCAAAGAAGGCTGAACCGGCAACAACCGCGCGAGAGTCCACCTGCACTCCCGTGATGAGCGCATCAAGATCGCCCTTGCAGGAAGCACCGAGCATCGCGGCAGCTTCTCCGCAGGTAAAAAGCCCCTGCTTCAGGCTATCAGTCATGCCTCGCCCCCTGCGGCAGTTTCGCCGTATTCACCGGATCAGCATCACCAGCACTGTTTCTGGGTTCAATGATAATGGTCATTTTTTCTTCGGGCTGGATTGTCACAAAATTCGACCTTCCCGCGAGAACATCGGTCCTCGTCCTGTTGGTCAGCACCGCGATCTCTGCTTCCAGCTTTCGATTCTCGGCGGCTATCGCTTCCTGCTCCATTTCAAGGCGGGAAGCCTGCCGGGAAAGCATGGTAAATCTGCTTACCTGCACAAGCAGGCCGAATACAAAGGCAAGAGACACAAATATCGATATCCAGAAACGGTTTCTATGCACGACTGCCCCCTTCCGGCGCTCGCGCCTGGATGGCGCGCAGTTTTGCCGAACGCGAGGGCGGATTCCGGACAATTTCTTCTTCCCCAGGGGATCGCGGCTTTTTCCAAATCAGCGTATAGCCGCGTTCGGTGCTCCACTGTTTAAAAAGCTGTTTGACAATCCTGTCTTCGAGCGAATGAAAAGAAATAACGGCGAGAATCCCGCCTTGCGCCAGAAGTCCGAGGGCGCCGGCAATCGCTGCGCTGTCCCGCTCGAGCTCATTGTTCACGCGGATGCGCAAAGCCTGAAAGGATCTGGTCGCCGGATGAATCCTGCCGTGCCGGTAATCGCCCGGGACCGATTTCGCGATAATTTCCGCAAGCCTTGCGCTCGTCTTGATCGGCGCAATTTTCCTGGCTTCCACAACAGCGCGGGCAATCCTGCGGGAATGGCGCTCTTCCCCATAAAGGTAGAGAATATCGGCGATCTCATCTTCCCTGAATCGATTGATGATATCAGCGGCTGAAAGCTCAGCCTCGGGAGAAAGACGCATATCCAGCGGCTCGTCATTCTGAAAGCTGAAACCGCGCCGGGATTCGGTATAATGATGGGTGCTGACACCGAGGTCGAACAAAATAAAGTCAGGCCGGAAGTCAGGATCGTGCGCAAGGCGGGCCACAGCTTCATCAAAATAGCTGTTGATCAAGGTAAGCCGGTCAGCATAGGCTGAAAGCCTGGCGCCAGCCCGTGCTATCGCCTCAGGATCCGCATCGATGCCGGTATAGCGAGCACCAGGCAGCGCGGCGAGGATGGCTTCAGCATGCCCGCCTGCTCCTATGGTGCAATCGAGAATATCGGCATTGGATTTTTCAAGGGAACGAACGAGTTCCAGAATTTCCGGAAGCATGACGGGATAATGGTAGTGCTGGCTTTCATGGTCATTGGCTGTTTCAGTCTCTTGCGTCATAGTCACACCGCCTAGAGCGTCAGCCCTTCAATTCCCTCAGTCGCCTGGAGGAATTCGCCTTCATTAGCATCGAGATAGTTCTGATACGCTTCAGCATTCCATATTTCGATGTATTTAGTGATACCGAGAACGACGCACTCGCCTTTCAAACCTGCCCATTCACGGAGACTCTGCGGAATGGAAATGCGGCCAAGGCGGTCTATTTCAACTTCCTGCGCAGGGGCGAGAATGCGGCGCTGAACCAGGCGCGAACGGGCCTGAAACAGGCTCGTGCTGGCCATCAGCTTGTCAGAGAGCTCCTGCCACTGCTGAGGGGGAAAAAGCCAGAGGCACTTGTCGACAGCCTGGGTCAGGACAAGGCTGGTTCCGGGCAGTTCGCTTCTGAGGCGTGCCGGGAGAGAAAGCCGTCCTTTTTCGTCCAGAGTATTTCTGAACTCACCAGTTAATAAATTCATGCCACTATTTCCTACTATTTACCACTATTTCCCACTACATCCCAATTCTACGCCATAACGGAAAGGTGTCAACGAATCTTGAGGAAAAAGAATCGACAGAAACAATATTTTTATTGCATTATACTAAACGAGTGTATAGATAATATGAGGATATATTTCCTGAGGAACGAAAAATGAAAAAGAAGCCTGTTTCAGCAGGATATTTTCTTGATTAGCAATATCTTATGAGAGCAGCTGCCGGGCCAGCTCCTGAATCCGCGCATCGCGGCTTTTCTTCGGCGCGTAAATGCGTATTTTGCGCAGGGAATTTCTGATGTCCCGCACGGCGGATTCGCTGAAAATGCTGGAATGCGCTATGAAAGGTTCAAGCCCCTGGGCTGTCATCACCGGCAGTTCCACTTCAAAGTTGATCGGTTCCGGAATGTCGATGACAATTTCGTTCTCCGGCAGATCAGCAGCCATGGCGAGCGCTGACTCGGCCCCAAGCCGCTTTTCGAGGTCATCGAGGTCGGTATGCACAACATTGGCAGGGTCATAGGAGAGTTCGGCTACAGGATGCAGCAGTCTTCCCGAGAAAACCCGCTGTGCGAGGAGGAATGAATCGGAGTTTTTCCCCAGCACCAGCGAGCGGAAACCTTCATCATCGAGGCCGTAGAGATCCTGCATCTTGATTTCATGTTTCAACAGCGCCAGCACGATCGATTTTTTCACCATGGCGGTGGCAGAACGCACCAAGGGATGCCAATACACGGCCCGGTACATCTGGTACTTGGAAAACAGCACCGCTTCCACGCTGATTTCGCTTCGTTCGTCGACCGCAAGCCGGTCATCCACGATAAAGAGGCGCCGCATGATAAAGTCAGCATCCTGGATACCATAGGGAACGCCGCAGTAAAAAGCGTCGCGGGTCAGATAATCAATCTTATCAGGATCCATCACCCCTGAGAGAAAGC
>JAJTBL010000342.1 GCA_021286925.1 Spirochaetia bacterium
AACAGGCCGTCAGCGCTGACTTTTCGTCATCGCACTTCACTTCGATTGACTTTGGGGGAAGCAGCTCAACAAGCCTTGCGCTGAAAATGTCACAAGGCGCGTTCTCAATGGAAGGCTCAGGAGCTGGAACCGTGCTCTTCGGTACAAGCGCGAAAAACCTGCTGGCGGCAAAAGCTCTCGGCAAGAATCAGTTCCTCGAAATTATAATTCCGGATCTGCCGGATATCTTGCTGGATTTCCGCCTCTCTGCATTTTTTGCTTCTTTCGCTTCCGGAAATGTGAAAATCGAAGCTGGCTTATCACAGATCAACTGGGGCACCGGCACCATATTTTCTCCTGCCGACATCTTTGCGCACTACCGCAGAGTCGGGCTTTCTATTGAGCGTGAAGCCGATATCCTCCTTCGAGCTTTCTGGTATTCCGGTCCAACCAGTATTGCTGAGGCTGTTTTCGTCCCTTACCTTCCATACCCGAATGAAAAATCTGGTTTGGCATTCGGAACTCGATTTTACACGGCACTTTTCGACACAATCGGAGCAGGACTGCAAGCTGCCTGGTTTTCTGCCCATGGCCTGGAACCAGCATCAGCCGCCGTGGCAATAGAAGCGCAGACTGACCTTTGGTTTTTCACTCCGCGTGTTGAAGCAAAACTTGCCATCCCTTTTGACGCGGCACAGCATCCTGCCTGGCAGATGATGGCTGGATTAACTATTCCTTTCGGTTCGGTTTCGGTTTTCGCCGAGTACCTCTATGACCCTGCAGGAGCTTTCCATCACAGTGTCTATGCTTCTCTGTCACTGAAGGCCGATGATTGGCTTATGCTGTCCCTGCCGGTTTTTCTCTATCCGGGAAACGGTTTTTTCCAGGGAGGGATTTCTGCCGCAGGGGTTCAATTGCTGGGCGCTCAAATGACCTGCTCCGCCCTCATCGGCCATTTATCGCCCGGAACTTTCAATATTCAAATTTTGGCATATTTAACGAAAAAATTCTGAGCGATGCTCTGGATATCTACCCTTCTTTTATGGCATACTTGCCAGAACTCTTTTCCTGATAATGAACCAATCGAGCCTCTTGTAAAAGCGGGTTTATGGTGCTTTTAAACTCGATTGTTTTTAAAAACGTGAAAATCGTTCAAACCCGGGTTTCCGCCCGAGGTTTCATGATAGCCAGGAGGGTATTGTGTATAAGAATGTCGACCCGAAAGTGAGTTTCCCAAAACTGGAAGAAGAAATTGTCAAGTTCTGGGAAGAAAACAAAACATTCCAGAAATCGGTCACCGAGCGAGAAGGACAGCCGGACTTCGTATTTTACGACGGCCCCCCGTTTGCGACCGGACTTCCCCATTTCGGGCATTTTGTGCCGGGCACCATCAAAGACATCATTCCTCGCTACAAAACCATGAAGGGTTTTCATGTCGAACGGCGATTCGGCTGGGACTGCCACGGACTGCCGGTTGAAAATCTCATTGAAAAAGAACTGGGACTCAATTCCAAAACCGATATTGAAACCTATGGCGTCGCGAATTTCAACGAAGCCTGCCGCTCATCGGTTCTGCGTTATGTCAACGAATGGCGCGCCATCGTGACCAGACTCGGGCGATGGGTCGACTTCGATAATGACTACAAAACCATGGACCCCGACTACATGGAATCCATCTGGTGGGTTGTCAAGACGCTCTGGGACAAAAAGCTCATCTATGAAGGCCACTATATTCTGCCCTACTGCCCACGCTGTTCGACGGTGCTTTCCAACCATGAGCTGTCGCTCGGCGGCTACAAGGATGATCACGATCCGGCTATCACCATCCGTTTTAAAATCAAGAAAGCCCCGGCGGGACTCGAAAACCTTGCCGATGGTTCAACCTATCTTGTCGCCTGGACCACCACGCCATGGACCCTGCCCTCCAACCTGGCACTGGCTTTAGGACCGGATATTGACTATGTCTGCGTTATTGACGGCAATGAACGCTATATCCTCGCTGAATCGCGGCTTGGCGCATATTACAAGGATCCTGCATCCCTGACGCTCGCCTG
>JAJTBL010000343.1 GCA_021286925.1 Spirochaetia bacterium
ATCCTGAGCCGCTG
The DNA here is from genome assembly GCA_021286925.1 of Spirochaetia bacterium. Taxonomy (GTDB): domain Bacteria; phylum Spirochaetota; class Spirochaetia; order Treponematales; family Rectinemataceae; genus JAJTBL01. The sequence continues at coordinate 15 of JAJTBL010000343.1, forward strand.
CTGTCTGCGGTATCACCATTTTTCACAAACCAGCTGCCTTCATGCAGGGAAACAACCGATTCCCGAATATCGTCGGAAATGCGAACTGGGGCAATCAGCCATCCTGTTTCGCTCGATACCTTGACGCAATCGCCATCCTGTATGCCGAGCCGCCTTGCGTCATTGCTGTTGATTTGAAGCGGATTGTTCTTGAGGACTTCAGCAAAATCGCCGCCCTGCGAATGCACAAAATTGTGCCGTTTGGGTGTCACCAGGAAAAATTCGTTTAACTTTTGCGCATCAAACCGCGCTCTTGCGCCTGAAAACTCCAATTTGCCTGATCGGGTGCCAAGCGGATTGCCCCGCGGATCAAGCAAAAACTTTTCCATGTATGAAATATCATACTTGTCCCCAAACCAAATCCCCTTTTTCATGAATGATTCGGCATCGGAAACTTCACTCGATTGAAGAAACTGCGCTATCCACTCGTGTTCGCTCCTGCCTTTAGAAAATTCAGCTTCAACGTGCATCATGGATGCCAGCATGTTGAAAATTTCGTAATCCGATTTTTCATCGCCGCGCGCCTTAAGAATTTGCGGTTTGTAAAGCAGAAAATTTCCTGCCCATGGAATCCCGATATCCTCTTTCTGCAAAGGTCCCTTGACCGGCAATATGACATCGCTGTATCGGGCAGTCGGCGTCATGAACATTTCATGGCTGACAACAAAATCAGCCTTCATGAAAGCACGAATGTTTTTCCGGATATCGGCTCCCTGATTCAGGAAATTTCCGCCCGCAGAGTAGAGGACGTGAATATCGGGATAGCGGGGCTGGGCTTCAAGAACAGCGTCGGGCCACCTGAGAATCGGAACCTTCGGGTTGCTTCTGCGCTCGAGTTCATCCAATTTGCCTACCGCGAGCCCGGGAAGTTTATTGTTCAGCGACCCGGTTGAGCCGCCCCAAACACCAAAGTTTCGCGTTGCCAGCTGAAGCAGGACAGCCAATCGCATCGCTTCTTCCCCAAACTGCGTCCGCTGTATCGAATAGCCCGGGAAGAGCAGAACAGGGTGATTCGAAATATAGATTTGAGCGATTTTTCGAATCGCCGCGGCAGGAATTCCGGTTTGCCGCTCTGCCCAGCCCGCATCCTTTATTATGCCGTCGGTTTTTCCATCAATATATGAAAAGATTTGTTCCGCGCCTTCAGCCCGTTCTGCAAGCCATGCATGATCGATGAGGCTCTCAGCTTCCAGGCTCTGCAGAATCGCATACAGCAAGGCGCTGTCGGTGCCGGGGAGCAGGGGAATCCAGGAAACACCTGCAAGCGATGCGGTTTTTGTTTTCCTCGGATCGATAGCGATGATTGTTTTCCCTTCCCTCGCCGCTTTTTCTAAATACTCAGGATAGCCGGCACCCAGACGGGCTTCCAGGATATTCGCCCCAAGCAGGATGATCGCTTCAGCGGCAAGCATGGATTCCGGCGGAAAGCCTGAATATCCGTATGAAGCACCAAAAAGCTTTCTCAGCGCATGATTGGCGGCATTGCTGGAATAATTGCCTGAGAGGCTCGTATGGCCGCCCAGGCAATTGAGAAACCGCTTGGTCAAGGTTTCCGTATTATGAAGCGCCCCCGTACTGCCGGCGCTTGCCAGCGAAAGTATGGACTGGGGGCCGTACCGCTCGATGGCAGTTTCCAGCTTTTCTTTAATAAGGCTCAGCGCTTCCTTCCATGACACCCTTCTGAATTGCCCGGAACCGCGGTTTCCCGTGCGTACAAGCGGTTCCAGAAGCCTTTCCGGAGAATAATGCTGATGCGGCAGGAGAAAGCCTTTGGGACAGGCTTTGATGGTTCTACCCTCGGGGTTGTGCTGAATGCGGGTCACCGAGCCATCTTCAACCACGGCAAGAAGGGGACAGGCATCACCGCCGCAATCGCGGCCACAAAAAACCGGCACCATTTCCATAGTGCCGGTCAGTATATCACAGGTTAAATGCTAATTCGATGACTTCTTCCATCCGCTGGACAGGATGA
>JAJTBL010000344.1 GCA_021286925.1 Spirochaetia bacterium
GAAAAATTGTTGTCAGAAAAACCAGAAAAAACGACGCTGACTGATCACGCTTGATCAGCAAATAAAAAGCGGCTCCCGGGAGCCGCTTTTTTCATATCTCTCAGCCTTTGTTGGGGTGGCCAAGCGATTGTCGTTATTCGTGCAATGAGGGTGTTTAGGACTGCGGCAGTTTGACCGAAAAGCCGGGGCGCGCCCAGAGGGAAGGACCGTGGCGGACAATCGCCTTCCGATGCTCTGCGGTTGGATATCCTTTATGCTTTGAAAAACCATATTCCGGTTGAACTGCATCCAGCCGCTCCATAACTCGATCCCGCGCCACCTTGGCCAGAATCGAAGCAGCCATGATGGCGGACACGCGGCTATCCCCCTTGATGACGGCCGCGGCAGGATATTCCAGCTTCGGCACCTTATTCCCATCGACAAGCACAATATCCGGCTGCCGTTCGAGCAAAGCAACAGCCCTGCACATGGCGGCAAGACTTGCCTGTAAAATATTCATTGTGCCGATTTCATCATGCGTGGCCCAGCCGACTGCCCAATCGAGCGCTTTTTCGATGATAACCTCATAGGCTTTTTCCCGCTGCCGGGCGGAAAGCGCCTTGGAATCGTCAAGGCAGCTTTCAGGAAAATTCGCAGGCAGGATAACCGCCGCGGCACAGACAGGCCCCGCAAGAGGCCCCCTGCCCGCCTCATCAACACCGCAGATTATGCACTCTGAATGCAGGATTTCGCGGAGCCCGGCTTCATCTAGGATGAGCGGCCGCTTGCCGGCTTCAGCTCGAGCCTCAAACACCAATTCTTTTTGTGCCATGGTTTATTTGTATGCAGACCCCTTCAGTTCATCGATATACTGCGATGCAGCATGCGCGGCTATGGCTCCATCGGCACAGGCAGTGACAATCTGCCGGAAAGGAGATGCCCGGACATCGCCGGCAGCAAAGAGACCGGGAATGCTGGTTTCCATTCTGTCGTTGGTGATGAGATACCCGGTTTCGTCCTTGGCGGCTTCATCGATGAATGCAGTCTGAGGATCCGAGCCAACAAACACAAAGCAGGCATCGATGGGTTCTTCCCAGGTTTCGCCAGTCACGACATCCTGCAAAACAACAGCTTCCAGTTTCTTCGACCCTTTCAGCATTTTCGCGACCGTATTAAAGCGTACGGAAATATTCGGGTTGGCGAGCACCCGTTCCGCCAGCGCCTTCTGCGCTCTGAAACGGTCGCGCCGGTGAATCATGCGGATTTTGTCGGATAGTTTGGCGAGGTACATGGCTTCATCGCAGGCCGCATCTCCGCCGCCCACGACCAACATCCGTTTGCCCTTAAAGAAAGGACCGTCACAGGTTGCGCAGTAGGAAACGCCTTTGCCGAGGAATTCCTCTTCGCCGGGTATCCCGAGATGCCGATGCTGGGAGCCGGTCGCGACAATCACCGCCTCAGCCTCAAAAACACCGTCGAAAGTCTCGATAATAAAAATTGAGCCTGTCTTTTTAACCGACTTGACCGTTGCCGAAGCGAATTGAGCACCAAACCGTTCAGCCTGGACCCGCATTGTTTCGGAAATGTCATACCCCGAAACCGGTTCCAGAATACCTGGATAGTTTTCCAACTGGTCAATTAAAAGCGCCTGACCGCCGGGGGCCATGGCTTCCAGCACCAACGTATCGAGATTGGCTCTCGCCCCATACTGTGCCGCGGCAAGCCCCGCCGCACCCGCACCGATAATGATCAATTCATGTTTTTCAGCCATCATGTCGCTCCTTGTACCTGCATGTGCTTATTTGTGCCTATGCCGTTTCGCTCTATATTGGATTGCCCATTAAAGCGAAATTTATATATAATAATTAATATATATAATATAAATAAAATAACTGCTATTCAAGCCTTCGCCCTGGCATCCGCAAGGTTATTTTTGTGCCCGGATCACATGCCTTCTCAAGCTGTGCGCCAAGCTGTCTGGCGAGTGCCTCGACAATCTCAAGCCCCAGGCCACTGCCAGGTTCTGCCGCT
>JAJTBL010000016.1 GCA_021286925.1 Spirochaetia bacterium
CAGGGATCCGAAGTTTCTGCTTCAGCACTTTGGCTGGGCCGGAAGCGCCGCCTGCTTTGCCTTCATACCGGACATTCCAGAAGCCGCCGGTTCCTTCCTCATAGACATCACTGGTCTGCACCCAGTCTCTGGCGATAGGAAGCGGTATCCGCGCCAGCTCATACCACCTGCCTTTGAATTTTTCCATGTCCAGCGAAGGCACGGCAGGGATTCCCATAGTGCTTTGCGTGCTCGATTTTCCAGGCAGGCGCGGCGGCCTCGGAACCAGAATACTCGTGCGCGCCTTGTACGCGGCGTATTCAGGATTCTGCCCAAATTTCAGATCGGCTGACTTTTCCAAAAGCGGAATGCCGCTGACAAAGAGCAAAAGCGAGGTGATGTATGCCGGGCCTAAAACCGCTAGATGCCACCAGCCGGACAGCATCGGCAGGACATAGAGATAGAGGCCCCACCAGACCAGCATTTCGCCGAAATAATTCGGATGCCGGGACCAGGACCAGAGGCCTGTGGTGATGAAACCAGGCTTTCCTGCTTTTTTAAATTTGAATTTCTGATTGTCAGCGATCGATTCAAGGACAATTCCTGTCAGCGCGATGAGGCTTCCGATAATTTGAAGCAGGGAAAAGGATAACGGCGGGTTTGAAATGGTCGCGATGACCGGCAGCATGATGATTGAGGTCGAAATAGCCTGCAAGCCCCAGAATTTTGCGAACTTGACCGGATCTTCTCGTCTGCCGTCAAATCGGTGATCCACTTTGAAGGTCAGGATTCTGAGAAACAGGAAACCCGCAATCCGCAGGGACCAGAGCATGACCAGGATAAATGGCACCAGCGAGACTGCGCTGGACATGCCATGCAGAAACACAAGCGCCAGGGCCGTCAGGAAAAAAGACAGACCATAGGAAAGATCGGTGACGATATCGCTTTTTCTGCGCACCGCAATCAAAAAGAAAAGAATATTGACCAGAAAGCTGATTCCTGTCGCTGTCAGAAAATCGATCATTGCCAGCTCCTTACTGCAGCTTAGCAAGCACTTCCTCGGGCGTATCTGCCGCGATGAGGTGTTCGCCCAGCTTCTTCTCATTAAATAAATACGCAATTTTTCCCAAAAGCGCCAAGTGTTTTTCGGGAATTTGTTCTTCCGGAACAAAAATGAGGACAACAATATGTATCGGCTGATCGAGCGAAGAGATTCTCAATCCATTTCTGCTGGAGCCCATGCACACAATTGATTCGGAAATAGAAGGAATGCGTTCGTGCACGAGCAACACCCCTGGTGACATTTCGATTGGCTGGCGTTGGAGGATTTCCACAAGTCGGGAACTCATCTTCCCGGTAAAACTGCGATCATAGGGAAATGCTGAGGCGACCAGCTCGAAAATACTGTCGGAAATCGCCGTATGTTCCATGCTGACCCTGACCCGGCCCTGATTGATGGCGTTGTGCATGAGTGCGAGGGCTTCGGAAGCTAGGTTCGGGACGGATGCAACAGCGGCTGATTCTTGCTGTTCAGCAGCCGAGTTTTCGGCTTGCGAAGTATCCAGCGGAATCATCCCCGCATTGGAAAAATAGAGCATCAGCAAATCAGCGTCAGGGAAAGCTTCTCCGATGATATGGGGCAGTTTTTCCAGTGCAGGATGCCAGGATGGTTCGGAAGGCCGAGCTGACAGCAAGACAAACTGCTTGGTGCCTGCCGGCAGTTTTTTCATCAGCTGGCTGAAATCTTTCCATGCTGGAATCTCCATAGCAGGACGTTCGATCTTCAACCCCTTGGAATTCAGCACGGTACCAAGGGCTGCAGCATGTCCGGACAGCGTGGCCAGGTGAACTTTGGCGCGGCTTTTTTCAGCGACGGCAGTGATAAAACTGATTGCCTGCGAAAATCCTGGATGGCGGTCGCACAATGGCGGCGCGACCAATACCATGTGGGACGCCGTAAACCCATCCATTGCCCGCGCTATGACAACCATCTGGGAACTGGCATTGACTGTCTGCTCGATAACCGAGCCGAAAAACGCATTGGACAGGCGCGGCGCCTTATTCCAGCCAATAACGATAGTGTCTGCATTCGCTTCTTGCGCTGCAGCGAGAATCCCTTCAGCAGGGTTGACACTTGTTCTTGTCATGGGAAGGACCGCAGTCCGCGACGCATCCGCCCGCATCACAGCAGCCGACAGCATTGTTTCCGCCGCGTTGCGCGCTTCGATGTCTCCTGTCGTATCCGTGATGACTGCGAGCGGGAATAACAGCCTGCGGGAAGACTGCGCAGCCATGCAGGCCAGTTCAACGAGCCGGTTGGCGGTGGCGGGTTTGGATAAGGCAACAAGAATCCGTTCCGGCTGAACTTTAGAGCCCCCCGCTGCTTCCTGATGGTCTTCAGCATCGATGAGCGAACCGGAATGCCGAGCCATAAGCGAAGCAAGGCTGGAAGATACCATGACGAGGATGATTGCGCCGCTTAAAAGCGGCTTGCTGAAGAGTCCTGAACTAGTTGCGACCGAGGCGAAAACCAGTGAAAAGGATGCAAATGAAGCTGAATAGCTCAAGAGCAGGATTGTGTCCGTTCTGCTGTAGCGCAGGATTTTCCCGGCTGTCAGCGCAGCGGCTATCTTGGATCCAAGGCCGAAAAGCACTGATCCGACAATCAAAATGAGAATCTGGGACAAGGGCGCTGTTGAAGAAAAATCGGCGGAAATCCCGAGAAAAATCAAAAGGAAGGGCAAAAACATCGTCTCGCCGATAAAATCGAGTTTCGAGCTGGCTCCCCGTGAAGCATCGATGACCGGGGCCAGCGCCAGGCCGGCGGCAAAAGCGCCGAAATAGGTTGGTGTGCCTGCCAGGAGCGCGCCGAAGGAAGCGGCAAACATGACCAGCAGGATAAAGGTTGTGCCCAGAGAGCTGTCAGCCTTGATTTTCCTAAACACCGCTCGGGCGATGATCGGCACCGCTGCAACGATCAGTGCAAGATAGACGAGCGTGAAAATCATGTGCTGAATGCTTGAGCCGAGCGGCTGTCCTGGAATCACGATATTGAAAAAAAGAAGCAGCAACATGGACAGGATACGCGCAATGCCTGCGCCTTCTTTGCCGGCTCTCGCTGAAGGATGTGCAAGCACGTCTTTCCGGAACAGCAGAGGCAGGCGGAAATGACCGGAAGAGGCGAAGAAAGCGCCCAAAAGCAGGGATGGCGCCAAACCCATGCCAAATGCAAGGCGTCCGAAAGCAAAACCGGCCAGCATGGGCAGTGTAAAGGTAATCGCGCCGAACAGGAGGCTTTTTCCGCCCGAAACCGGACTCAGCTGAACTCTGCTTTCAGTGCCTGAGATGAAAAACACGTAGGCTGTGCCAAGCGATGCCATAAATTGGAGAAACATGGTGGCATCGAGAACCCCCAGCAATTCCGGACCGAGCACGATTCCCGCAAGCGTCATGGATGCTATGATCGGTATGCCCAGCTTGTCGGCAAGAAAGGGTGCAACAAGTGCAACAGTCAGAATGACCGAAAAAATGCCAACCGGTTCATTGAAAAAGTCCATACAGCAAGTGTAGACAGTCTCGGATAAAAACGCAAGGAAAAGCGCACAGGAGAAGGCCGCAGATTGCAGAAAGCCTATTCCTGCAGAGGTGGGTGCGGCACGAGCTTGAAGAGCCTGCGCAGCTTCAGCAGCGCGGATGCATGTTGAAAAAGAGACAGGCATTCCTGGTGGGAAGTCCCGGTTTTAGTCAGAATTCCCCGACCATCAGCACTTCAGGCTCCAAGTCGATACCGAGATTCTGCCGCGCCTTATCCTGCGCTGTCTGGATGAGCCTCAGCATATCGCGGGCGCTCGCCTTCCCGTAATTGATGAAGATGTTGGCGTGGAAGGGCGCTATCCCTGCGTCGCCGATCCGGTAACCCTTGAGGCCGAGACTTTCAAGAATAGCGCCGGTCGGTTTTCCGAAGGCACGATTGTTTTTGAACAATGAACCAGCCGAAGGATAGCGGTAGTGCCCCTTCATCGTGCGGTCCGTTTTTCTCATCCGCATGACGGAGGCTACAGCGCCGGCATCAGCGGGGGAAAGCTGGAAATCAGCCGAGAGAATGATCCAGCCGTCTAAGGCTTGGCCAGGCTGGAAGGGGCTTTTTTTATAGTCCCAATGTAATTCGCTTCTAGGAATGGTTCGAATAATTCCCTCAAGCGACATGGCGGTGATGGTTTGGACCGGCGCTGAAATATCCCGCTCGTAACAGCGGGCGTTCATGAAAAGCGCACCGCCGGCTGTTCCAGGCAGTCCGTAAAAATTCTCCAAGCCTCCAAGCCCGCGGGCCAAAGCTTCTTCGCAGAGCGCTTCCACACTGCATCCAGCCTGCGCCCTGATGACCGTGCCAATACTCGCACAGCCGCGCATGCCGGAGAGATCGATGACTGCGCCGCGAATGCCCCGGTCGCCGACAAGCAGGTTGGAGCCGCCCCCCAGAATAAAGCATGGAATCCCTTGTTCGCGGAAGTATGAAAGGGCGGCCGACAATTCGTTCAATGAGACAACAGAGAGAAAAACATCGGCAGGCCCGCCGATGTGAAAGGTTGTATGCCGGGACATCGGCTCATTGCTGAGAATACGCCTCGGGTCTATATTGATTTTTTGGCTGATTTGCCATAGGGTTTCCATTACCATCTATACTGACAAGATGCGATTTGAATTTCAAGTCCAGGACCAAGGAGAACACGATGCGGGTTATGCGGCTTTTCAACAGCATGGGACGTGAATTGCAGGATTTTATTCCGGAACAGGCAGGGAAAGTCGGTTTTTACGGCTGCGGTCCGACTGTCTACAATTATGCGCATATTGGAAATCTGCGAACCTATATTTTTGAGGATCTGCTGGTCAAAGCCCTGAAGCGCTTCGGCTACGAGGTGACTCATGTGATGAATATCACCGATGTCGGCCATCTTTCCGGCGATGACGATACCGGCGAAGATAAAATGGTAAAATCCGCCCAGGAAAAGGGAGAGAGCGTCCTCAAAATCGCCCAGTTCTATACCGATGCCTTCTTCCGCGACACGCAGGCATTGGGCATCGCGCGTCCGACCATTGTCTGCAAGGCGACCGAGCATGTCGGCGACATGATCAATCTCATCAAGAGAATCGAGGCGAACGGCTACACCTACATGGCAGGCGGCAATCTGTATTTCGATGTGACAAAACTGCCTGATTACGGCAAGCTTGCCAATTTGCGGATCGAGGATCTGAAAGCCGGTGCCAGAATCGAAGTGGATGAAAACAAGCGCAATCCGCACGATTTTGTGCTCTGGTTTACCAAATCGAAATTTGAAAATCAGGCCCTGGTGTGGGACAGCCCCTGGGGCAGGGGATATCCGGGCTGGCACATCGAATGCTCGGCCATGAGCATGAAATACCTGGGCGAGACCTTCGATATTCACGCAGGAGGCATTGATCATATTCCCGTGCATCACACCAATGAGATAGCCCAGTCTGACGCGGCGACTGGCCGGAAACCTTGGGTAAAATATTGGCTTCATGCCGAATTTCTGGTGCTCGACAAGGGCAAGATGTCGAAGTCCAAGGGCAGCTTCTTGACGCTCCAGAGCCTCGCCGATGCGGGATACGACCCGCTCGACTATCGATATTTCTGCCTGGGCGGACATTATCGGAGCCAGCTCAGTTTTTCCTGGGAAGGCATGGAACAGGCAAAGGCCAGCAGGAAAGCGCTTCTGGAGCGGGTGCTCGCGCTGAAAGACAGGGCAGGGGCATCTGAACTGCCGGCTATGGATCAACTGCATCCTGCTGTACGCGAGCGGCTTGAGCAATTTGACGGCTTTTTAGCGGAAGACCTCGCAGTTCCGCGGGCGCTGGCTGAACTCTGGCAGCTGCTCAAGGATCCGGCGCTTCCTCCTGCTGACGTTCTTGCCGGGGCTTACAGCATGGATCAGGTCCTCGGGCTCGGTCTGGAGCAGGCAAAAAAAAGTGAAACGCAGGTGGATGAGGCTCTGGTTCAGGAAATTGAAGGACTCATCCAGGAGCGCGCAGCAGCGAAAAAGGCAAAGGATTTCGCGAAAGCTGACAGTATCCGAGCCGTCCTGAAAGAGCGCGGCATTCTGCTGGAAGACAGCCCCGCGGGCACCACATGGAAAAAAATTGGCTGAAATGAGTGCGCTTTTCTCATCTGCGGCTCCAATCGCCGCCGGATGAAAAATCCGTAACAAAAAGGAAACTGCATTGTTAGTATCTGGTAGGCATGGCGGAGGCACGGATTTCAGAAGCCTCTATGAAGCACATTTCGATATGCTCATGAAAGTTGCCTACCGGATAACGAATTCGATGGAGGCGGCGGAGGATATCGTGCATGACGCGTTCAGCAAGATCGTTGAACGGAATATGGACTTTCCGACGAGCAATGACGCGAAATTCTGGCTTATCCGGGTTGTGAAGAACAACGCTATCAATTATTCAAAACGAAAAGGCCGTGAGGCGAGGGCGTACGAAAAGTGGTGGCGGTCTGAAGCAACGCCGATAGAGAATATCGAGGCAGGCTCAGTCACCATCAAGGAAACTGGCACGGAGGCCGGCGTTCAGCCTTCACTGGAAGAAGATGTGGTGCGCGATGAAGCATCGCTGGAATTGAGAAAGGCGCTTTCGGCGCTTTCCCCAAAATTGAAGGAAGTGCTTGTTTTGAAAGAATTCAGCGGTATGAGCTACAAAGAAATCGGAGCGGTTTTAGGCGTCAGTGAAGGCAATGTCAAGGTCAGAGCCTTCCGGGCCCGCGCCGCCCTGCTTAAGCTGCTTGGCAAGGAGGATCGCCATGTGTCCCGATGATGAGCTGTTGTCGGCATACTGCGATGGTGAAGTCCCTTCTCCCTGGAAAGAGCGAATCGAAGCACATGCGGCAGTCTGTGCGAAATGTTCAGAGCGAATTCGAACCTATGCCGAACTGCATGCCATGCTCAATGCACTGGATACTGCGGAAGAAAAAAAAGCTTTTGACGCCGCCCGCCAGAGGGTTTTCACCGCGATCCAGTCGAGACAGTTCGATTTCAGCGGGAAACCATCGAGGACTTTTGGCAGCCGCATCTCTGAATTCTGGACAAGGCCAGTTGTTCTGCCCATGCCGGTAGCCGCCGCGGCCCTGGTGGTTGTCGCATTTTTAGGCGGGCTTTCGCTGGGGGTGCTGAATCCCCGGGCTAAAGATACCCGTGTGCTCGCTTCTGCCGTGCAAACCTTGCCGGCGAGCAATGCCAGCTTCGACTCAATTCTGCAATTTGCCGAATCGCAGACTTCGCCCCAGACTGTCACCATCAGAGTTCAGAAAGACGCCCTCATCATCCAGCAGGGAACCCCGGTTATCGTGACCCTGCCTTCCAATACTATCCAGGAAGTTTCGACGACAACCGTAGGGGGTATAGCAAAGTGACCGTGCGGGATGCGATATCGAGTCAACGCAGGACGGCACTTTCCGCGTTCCTGGTGTTTTTTATGCTCGCAACGGAACTGTGGGCGCAGAGCGGGACACAGCCCAAACCAGGGGCGAGCGCTCCTCCGGGGGCTGACAGCAATCTCGCGGGATTGATCTTCCAGATCAGGCCCGCCTTCATGCTCAGCATGGACATGGTGAACGCCCTGCAGGCACAGGAGGGGACTTCGCTGAGCAGTTCCAAAACCCAGGCGAACCCGGAAATTCTTCAGCGCATCGATTGGGGGCAGACGATCACTCAGGTTACTCAGGGAGCCGCCCCGCTCGATGTAAAAATTCTGGGAACCAATATTGTTGTGCTGATGCAAATTTTCCCCGTTGAAACCAGCGCGACCAAAGTGAGCTTCCTGGTTCAGGGCCAGGTATGGGCTAAAATGCCCGACAATTCGCTTTCTTATAAAACCACTATCCAGACACTCTCCCTCGCGTACGGTTCACGGCTGTATTATTATCCGCTGGGCATCGATGCGAAAGCCGGCGCTCCCCTGGCGGTTGAAATCCAGGTAAAAAGACAGTCCAGCCATTAAGCAGGCTGAGAGATCAGGATGCGGAAAACTTCCTTAAGAATCATTGCAGCGCTCCTCCTGATTGCCGCGATAGGCGCAGGATATTGGTATTCCCGGCCTGTTATTGAGGAAATTGAACCGAACGTTTTTGAGCCCGGGCAAGAATTGTCTGTGCATGGGCGGAATTTTTCCATATTGAATTCCAAACCTGAAATCAGTTTTGATGGAGTTCCCCTGCCGCGCTACGACTATACAGTGATTTCCGATACGCTCATCAAGGTAAAGGTGCCGGCAACGGCTGATTCCGGTATTCTTCGCGTCAGATCGAATTTGGGGTGGAGCAATCCGCGTATCGTTATAGCCCGGGAAGCACTGCCGCAGCAGGCAGCCCAGGTCAGCGCCCAATCGATTGGTCCTGAAATTTCGGGAATCAAGCCTGAAGAAGCCAGGATTGGAGACCTGATCGAAATCAGCGGCCTCAATTTTGGAACCAGCACCGCGTTCAGCACTGTCAGCTTTCCAGACTCTTCACCGGAACTGCCGGCTGGGATGAGTGCCCCGGGTCTGAGGGAAGCGGTCAGCGGACTGGCTGCAAATCAGCATCTGGCTGAACTCTGGGATGACAAAACAATCTTGATGCGAATTCCGGATTTTGCCGGATCAGGCTCCGTGACGGTGCACACACCGCAGGGGAATTCCAATCCAGTATTCCTGCGGATCAGGCAAGGCAGCGGTTCCCGGACACTGCAGAATCCTGTCATCTACGCAGTCAGACAGAAAGTCAAAATCCAGTCGCGCAATGCGAAAAGCGGCGATCAGATCATGATTTTCCTCCCCAAACCAGCGTTATCAGCTTTTCAGCGCCCTTCAGCGGTGCAGGAATCCGATACCTCGGCTATGCCCGCGGAAACTGGGGGTGGGGTGCAGAGCCCCGTGCGCAAGATTTCGGATTCTGCCGCCAGCTATTCGATTTTTGAAATCAACCCGGCAGCCAGCACGGAGGTGACGGCGGAACAGAAATTTCTGGTTGCGGTGTACGCCGTTGAGACGGATCTGACCGGCTACCGCGATGGTTTTGGAACTGGAGGGGCGCCCGCATACCTTCAGGAGTACCTGAAGCCGGACGGGCTTGTCCCCGCTGGTGTCACGAACCTTGTTGATACGGCGAAGAAAATCATCGGCCAGGAAAAAAACCTCCAGAAGAAAGCAATGCTGCTTTGGAACTGGGCACAGAAAAATATCAATTATATGCCTGAAAAAGAAAAGCCGATGTGGCCCCTGGCCAATTCTGCCGCTTCCGCCTTCGCTGCGAAAAAGGCAGGAACGCGCTCGTTTGTCCTCATTGTCTCAGCGCTTTTCAGGGCAGCAGGGATTCCTGCAGTCCCGGTCAGCGGTTTTCTGGTGCGGCAGGACAATGTAACCATTCCGCATTTTTGGCTCGAATATTATTTGCCCGCGGTCGGCTGGATTCCTGCTGATCCGGTTCTCGCGATGGGCAAGACTCCGACAGGATTCATCCCTGAATTCCAGGCTTCCTCACACTATTTCGGCGCCCTGGATAATCGGCACATAGCCATCTCTCGCGGTCTTCCGGAAGCGGTTTCAGCCGATCCGGCTGAAAAAAATGTTCAAAACAAAGCGCTCTGGAGTTTTCAAAATATTTTCGAAACCAGCCGAAGCGTGAATTATGAGAGCTTCTGGTTCGATCTGGAAATCACGGGGCGATACTGACAGCTGCCAAAATCCATGATACAATAATCAGACTTTGAGCCTGCGTGGAAACCACGGTTCGGCTCCTTTCAGAAGAGACTGCCTCCGGAGGAATACAATGTCATTCATTGAGTCATTTGATCCTGAATTGTGGTCTGCGATGCAGAGCGAAGCGGCTCGGCAGTGCGACAAACTCGAACTGATAGCCAGTGAGAACTATACTTCCAAAGCTGTCATGGAAGCTGTCGGCTCCGTTCTGACCAATAAATACGCGGAAGGATATCCCGGCAAGCGCTATTATGGCGGCTGTGAATTTGTGGATATGGCGGAAAACCTCGCCCGCGACCGCGCCAAACAGCTCTTCGGATCGGACCATGCCAATGTTCAGCCGCATTCAGGCAGTCAGGCCAACATGGGCGTTCTTTTCGCAGCACTCAACCCTGGTGATACTATTCTGGGCATGGATCTGGCACACGGCGGCCATCTGACCCATGGCGCTCCTGTCAGTTTTTCCGGAAAAATGTACAAGGTTGTGCGATACGGTGTCCGCAGGGATACTGAGACCATCGATTATGACCAGGTTGCCCAGCTTGCCCGCGAGCACAAACCTAAAATGATTATCGCCGGTGCTTCGGCCTATTCGCGGATTATCGATTTCGATGCCTTCAGAAAAATCGCGGATGAAGTCGGCGCCTATCTCATGGTAGACATGGCGCATATCGCCGGACTGGTTGCCACGGGCCGCCACCCGAGCCCTATCAAAATTGCCGATTTTACGACGACGACAACCCATAAGACCTTGCGCGGTCCCCGAGGCGGCATGATTTTTGTCGGTAATGACCGGGAAAACAACCGGGGGATCATGACACCCAAGGGCGACGCGCTGAAAAAATGGTCGGAAGTGATCGATGGGACCATCATGCCCGGCATTCAGGGCGGACCGCTGATGCACGTCATTGCCGGAAAGGCCGTCGCGATGAAAGAAGCGCTTGCTCCCTCTTTTGCAGAATATATCGACAGAGTCATCGCCAACGCGGCGACACTGGCCAGAAGCCTGTCAGCCAGCGGTGCGAGGATTGTCTCGGGCGGTACCGACAACCATTTGATGCTGGTGGATCTGAGCCCGCTGGGCATAACGGGCAAGGAAGCGGAAAAATGGCTGGATGAGGCCAATATCACGGTCAATAAGAATGGCATTCCCTTCGACCAGAAAAGTCCCTTTGTCACCTCGGGCATCCGCGTCGGTTCTCCAGCCGTCACCACCAGAGGCATGGGACCTGCTGAAATGGAAAAAATCGCGGCCTTTATCATGGATGTGCTGAAGTCGAAAGGCGACAGCGCCGTCATCGCCAAAGTCAAAGGAGAAGTACTGGCTTTGACGAAACTATTCCCGCTTCCCTGAAAACAGCCTTGATTTACCTCGATGAAGCAGCGGGGCGGTGGTACGCGGATGGAATTCTGCAAGCCGCCGCCTCGCGGCATTTTTACACATTCAATCTGCTTCGGAAAGAAACCTGGGAACCGGTTGTCAGAGCCTGGGAGACCGAGATGCATGCCGAGCTTTGGTCGCGCTACCAGCTTGACAACTTCGGTGCGCTCCTGGTCGCAGCCTTTCGCTATGCCCCAGACGCCCTGCCTGAATCATCAGCAAGCAGGGCGGAGCGGGGACTGCCGGCCCTGCCTGCCGTATCCGAAACCGATTCGCGTGCTTGTTCAATCGGGCGCTTTGCCCGCGCCAACTGGTATCATGAAGTGCTGGCGCGGCTTTCGGATTGCGCGCGCCTGGTGACGGAAGAAGCCAAATCCCAGGGCAAAGCTCTTTTCCCGCCGCGCCAGTGGCATCGCTTTGTCAATTCTAAATTTCCTGAAAAAGCCCTCGCGATTGCGGCAGGGCTTGGCACCATAGGCAGGAATGGGCTCGTCATTGCGCGCCGAACCGACCTGACAGGCTTTTTTGACAATGCTGGCCGCGGTGCGACTGCCGGTGAAGCTGGGTGGTCCTCAGCGGTGGTTCTCGGCCTCATGTTCCTGCCCTTCGATTTTTCGCCTGAAACCAGCCTGCCGCCCCGAAACATTCTCCAACCGCTTGCGCTCTGCGGCTCCTGCACAAGCTGTATCCGTGCCTGTCCCTCAAGGGCTCTCGAATTCAGCGAGGTTCCAGCCTATCATCGGGAATCCTGCATCCAAAACTATACAAGCTCAGCCGGTCTGATGCCTGAATCCGTTCAAAAAGCCTGGGGCCGGCAGCTCTATGGCTGTGACATCTGCCTGGAAGCCTGCCCCTGGTTCAAACCCGACAGCGCTGCCAGAAGCGCTCTTGGCTGTATCGGCGGCTTTTTCGACGCCGCCGCGATCTCCGAAATGTCCGATGACCAGCTGAAGCTGATGCTCAAAGGCTCCGCGCTTGACCAGAAATGGATAGAACCGGAAGCTCTGCGCAGGAATGCCCGGCTTGTCCTGCAGCAGCGGGGTTCCGCAGAAACCTGAGCCTGCGTTTGCATTTTCACTTCGCCGGTTTTTTGCTATAGTGTGCCTATGGACATACGCATGATGGAGGCCCGCTCACGGCTCCTGACCATTACCCGGGAATTTTTCCTCTCTCGCGGCTATCTCGAAACCGACACGCCGGCCCTCGCCCCTTCGCTGATTCCTGAATCCTGCCTGGAAGTCTTTGCGACGGAATATGTGCACCCCATCGAGGGCAGAACGCCGCTGTATCTCATTCCTTCGCCTGAAATCTGGATGAAAAAGATTATTGCCGAAACGGGCAGAAGCGTGTTTCAGCTTTGCAAATCATGGCGAAATGCCGAATCCCGTTCGCGGATACACAGTCCGGAATTTACCATGCTGGAATATTACGGCGTCGGGCTGTCGAGCGCGGACAACATCCGCCTGACCGAGGAGCTTTTTTCAGCCTTGAAAACCGAATCGACCCCTTCCCAAGCCTTGCCGCCTTTCCGCGTCATGACCATGAAAGAAGCCTGGGCCGAATTTGCGCATGCCGATCTCGATGCTCTGCAATCCGCAGAGGCGATGCGGGATGCCTGCCGTCAGCGAGACCTGCTGGTGTCGCCGGCCACCTCGTGGGAAGACGCCTTCAATATCATTTTCTTAAGCCTTGTCGAACCCAATCTGCCGCAAGACCGGCCGCTGGTGCTGAATGAATATCCTGCCGGAATCGAATGCCTCGCGAAGGACATTCCAGGAACCATGTACAAGGAGCGCTGGGAACTGTATGTGTCCGGCATCGAAATTGCCAACTGCTTTACCGAAATGGCAAACCCCTCAGCGGTGCGCGCGTATTTTGCCTCCCAGTCAATGAAAAAAAAGGACGCGCTGGTGCCGCATAACGTTGACACAGAATACGCCGATGTTTTTGAGCATTTTCCGCCCTGTTCTGGCGTCGCTGTCGGATTTGACCGTCTGCTCATGATTTTGACCGGAAAAAAGGACATCGCCGACGTGCAATACTTCCCTTTTGCAGGGATTGCAAAAGCGGATTCGCACCGTAAGTCTTTACAAAACTTGAATTTTCCGCAATAGTATACGCCTGCGTGAAATCGGTGCACCGCACCGGTCATTATTCTTATTGCAACGCCCGCCTTAAAAGAGCGGACAAAAGGAATTTTTTATGGTTCGTGGTGGTGAAATCAATATCGGTACCTGCCTTCTGATCAATGGCAACCCGCACATTGTCGTGGAGCGGGAATTCGTCAGTCCGGGAAAAGGTTCTGCCTTTGCCCGTGTCAAGGCGAAAAACCTCAAATCCGGCAACGTGATTACTCAGACAATCAAGACTGCAGATTTTGTGGAAGACGCTCAGGTTGATCTGGTCGATTGCCAGTATCAGTATTCTGACGGTGAAAACTTCATGTTCATGAACAATGAA
>JAJTBL010000017.1 GCA_021286925.1 Spirochaetia bacterium
CGCGGTTGTCTGCCGGAACTTCTGGCGTTTTCTGCCTGCTGCTCCGCACAGCAAAAAAAATGATTGCGGCGATAACGCCGATTCCGATTACCCAGGACACGATATTCCACCAGGGAAAGCTGTATCCCATGCCATATCCATAGAATCCTCGCATTGGTTTTCCTCCATGCATTTATGAGTGCTACTAATAATAAATGCAAATTTCATGCCAATTACAAAGAATTCTTAATTATTTATATTATAAAGAATTGTAAAAGCAGCCCGACAAGACGTCATGCGGTATGAGAGAAAAGGTCACTCATGCGGGAAAAAAGTGCGCTTGCTTTTGGGGTAATTTCAGCAGATATACAGCGCGGCGCCCAAGGCAGTCGCATACTGCGCAAGGTCCGGCACGATAAAGCGGACGCCATAAATCGGGTACAGGCTGTCCAGGACCTGCCTGGCCATCGGAATCTGCATCGTATTTCCGACAACAACAATGGCAGGATCATTTTCAGCGCGTGCAGCCAGAATAGCGAGCATGCCGACCGTTTGAAAGACCATGTTGACAATCCCTGCGGAAATATCATCAGGGCTCGGGCGATCCGCCATTTTGCCGAAATTGGACGCGGTCGCGTTCTGCGGCAATGAACCGACAGCCCGTGAGGAAATGTCGCCGATGGTCAGGTCGACGCCTTCCACCTTGCCGCGAGAAGCCGACTGCGCGAGGTTGTCAAAGTCGCTGATGCCCACCAGGGCCTTGCCAAGCCCGAGAATAGTACCGCCGCCAACTCCCGAGCCGCCCAAGTGGCGCGCGTTCCGCCCTTCGGCATGGACGATGGCGGTGCCGGTACCGACGGAGACCACCAGAGCCCGCTCTGCGCCGGAAAGCTTCAAACCGCCGAGGCCGATCGCCTGAAATTCTTCGACATGTTCAGCCTTGATACCAAGCACATCATCCTTGATAAAGGTGGAACCCACACCAGTGACCGCGAGCCGTTTGATATCCTGGATTTTTATGCCGGCTACTGAAATGAACTTGCCGATTGCGCCGGCCGCTGAAGCGACCGGGTCGTTGGCCTTGACAGTCGTGTATATGATTTCATTGCATTGGCCGAGACCAACGATTTTCGTTGTCGTTCCGCCGATATCGATTCCGATGGTCATGGGAAAAACTCCTTGTCCGGTTCAGCGCATGGATTGAAAAAACTTCACGAGCACCGGTTTGAGCTGCGGATCGTGCGCCGCGTTGTAGAGAATGGCTTCCAGATAGCCTGCAGGATCGCCGGTATCGAGACGGGTGCCTTCAACACGGCAATAGGCTACCTTGTCCGCTTCAATCATTCGATCGAGGGCGTAGCTATGGTAGTATTCGCCGCTTTTGTGCTGTGCCCAGCCTTCTTCGAGCTTATCGAAAAATTCTGGGGTGTAGAGATATCTGCCGATCGAAACTTCATGGCTCGGCTCTTTTCCGACAGCCGGTTTTTCGATGAAGCCTTGCACACCGACACCGTCCGATTTGGGGTCGACAACGCCATAACGCGACACATCGCCCGGCTCATGAATGGTAGCGAGGACGCATTTTCCTGTCTTTTCATAGATCGAAATAAGCTGGCGCGCGAGCGGAACAGTGCCGAGATGAAGGTCGTCAGGATACGCAACCACGCAGGGCTCATTGCCCACCAGGTTTTTAACCTGCAGGAGGGCATGGCCGGTGCCTTTCATTTCAGTCTGCCGTACAAAAGACACGGAAGCTTCAGGCGGCTGGATAAGTGCGAGTTTGTCCTGTTTGCCTTCTTTCAGAAAGATCGATTCAAGTTCGATTTCACGGTCAAAGTAGTCTTCGAGCGCTTTCTTCCTTCGGGAAGAAATAATGATGATATCGTTAATTCCTGACGCTACAAATTCATCGACAATATAGGCAATGCTCGGCTTGAGACCGACGGGAAGAAGTTCCTTGGCAACGGTTTTTGTAGCTGGCAGGAATCGGGTTCCATAGCCAGCGGCGACGATGATTCCTTTCATGGGGGAAAGTTTACCTGCATTCGGCAGGTCTGGCAAGCCACTTTAGCCAACCAGCTAATGCCGACAGCCGAAGGCTTCGTCTTCATCATGAATGCCCAGAATTTCCGGCAGCCATGTGGGATAGCCTATCAGCAAGGTTTTTATCATCACCTTGACCGCATCTTTACCGGAAGGTTCACTTGATGGCGAAATCTGATCAAGCTTTTTCCTTCGCCGGCGTTTCGCTTCGGCGACAATGGCGAAAGGCACTTCGAAGGAATGCAGTATCAAAATGCCGATAAAGATGGAAAACAACAGCGACGGCGGGACTCCATGAAGCAAGCCAAAGAGCGCCAGAAAGCCGGCGCAAAGCGGCGCGATAGTAATCAACGCGGTCAACACTGCCTGGGCGCGGTAGAGAGCTTTTGGAATTCTGTTGGGAATGAAGGTTCCCGTCAGAGAAGCGAGCAGTGAGTCATCTTCAAATCGAAGCTGACGTTTCAGGGTTTTAGGATCTGTCCTGGAAGGGACGGAAAGCGCCTGCCAGGAGGGCGTTGCGTGAGTTTCAGCTCCAGGTTCAGCGGTAGTTGCCGCTGAATCGAGGACCGGAAAATCCATGTCGAGCATCGCCCCCGCTTTGAGGAGTTTCCGGCGTGTGCGCCTTGTCTCGAGCAAAGCTTTGACAAACAACGGGAAATGGCGGTTTCTTAAACTCAATATTGCACAACGCGACTTCGTCAGTTTGTGCAAGGCTGCGTGCGGAGCATTGGCGAGAGGCATGCACCCAGCGACATACTGGTCGCAGATTCCGGAAATCGATTTCGTACAACTTCCAACGCAGAGCTTATACCCTTTCAGCGCGGCAATATCCTGAACCGAATATTTTTTGCCCGAAGCGTCCAGCCAGTATCCATCGATGCCGCTGCCAATAAGAATTGTGCCCTGCTGTGCTGAGCTTTTTCCCTCAGTTATGAGCATCTCGAAGGCAAACCGCATTGTCGCGACACAACCGCCCCTGCATCTGGCTTCTATCGCCCGGACATCCATATCGGCATTTTCAGGATTGTCGGATCCATGCTTATCGATGCCGTAGAGCACGCGAATGTTGGGAAAATGTCGAATAATTCGATCTGAAAGGAGGGAAAAATCGGGACTCGAAAAGCCATTGGCAGGCGCTGCTTCGCCAATAATTCGAACTTTATCGTCATTGAAACCGAGTTCATCAGCGATGGTCAGCAGCGGAATGCTTTTCGGGTCAAAGCCCATGAAGCGGACCGCGGCTCTGTCAGTTTCCACCGGATTGCTGCCCGCGATGAGCATGTTCGAATTGACAGGATACACCGGCGCGGGGCAGGGACCATTGCCGCCGACTATACCATCGATCAGGGTCAAATCCGGCTTTATCAGGTACATCATCTCAACAAGCTTTCGATTGATATCATAGTGATGTGCGTGCTGGCGCTCGTTGTACGGAATGATGCCCATGGAATTTTTAAAACCGAGGGTCACCCCGGTGTAGAGATTGGTCTTAAGTTTGGGGACTGAAATGTAAAAGACCTCCCCCCGTGCGACTTTTCCGAAGGTATCCGGAATATACAAGGTTCGTGACACCCGGGCTTTGGGCAAAAGATATAATTCGCAAGGGCGTTCCTCCAGCACAACCAACTTACAGCCGCGCTTTTTCGCGAGCCGGTCAAGTCCTGAAATCGCAAAAGAAGCGCGCGTCGGAGACCCTCTGCCTGAAGATTCCGCAATGGTTATCGTATCGGTATATTGCTTCAGCCACAGCACCAGCGCGTCGATGACCCGCGGATCCGTTGTTTCGGGGAACTCGGGCTCGACGGTACCGATATTTGAATACACGATAACGAGATTCGGCTTTATGACGACCGGCTTGCCGCGAATTTTCGAAACAATCCCCTCATGAGCGTCAAGTTTTTCGAGCAGAGAAAAAACCGCATTTCGAATCGCTGCAACTTCAGGAAGCGCTTCCCATGCAGGCGTTCCATATTCTTTTGGAAGCGCAACACAGGCATTTTTATAGTCCAGCGCCGGAAGCTTTTCAAAAACAACCGTGCTCATATGCTTATAAACCAAGACGCTCAAGCGTCTGCTTCAGCGGGACGCCATTGCTTTCATCCCAGCCCATCTCTCGCCAATACAAGCTGACCATTTCCGGAATCGGTACTTGTTTTCCT
This sequence comes from Spirochaetia bacterium, assembly GCA_021286925.1. Taxonomy (GTDB): domain Bacteria; phylum Spirochaetota; class Spirochaetia; order Treponematales; family Rectinemataceae; genus JAJTBL01. The sequence continues at coordinate 4,182 of JAJTBL010000017.1, forward strand.
CGCAAAGCCCCAGCAGAGAGCGGCGGCTTGCCTTGCAGCCGAAGCGGAATAAAATTCGCGGTCGGATCCACACCATGTTTCAGGTTGAACAGCTGGCGCAGTGTCTGCGCCCTTCTGCCAATTTCCATATATTCATCAGGGCTGCGGTTCAAACCGGTTGCCGCGTTGAGCATCTCGAAAAGATCCCAATTCTTTACGCCGGTAATCATCGCGAAAAGACAACCGCCTGCCATGTCGGCAAGCTGTTTGTACAATGTCGAAGCGACAGCTTTTCTGGCTTCCTCTGCCGTCGCCTTATACTCGGTCTCTTTCAGATACATCTGCGGAACCGCGGGCGCCCAGGAAACCTTTGTCCAAAGTCGCATAACGTTATAATAAACATCGGCGGCTATTGTGTGGCGGCCTGGTGTCGGATCGGCTGAAAACGCGACGCCCATCAAAGGATCCATGCGCGAATCATGCATTCCCGGCTCCTGGCCGCCTGCATGAATCGCAAATGCGCTGAGATCTTTGCCGGTAAGTTCTGAAAGGCGTTCCGCTGCTTTTTTTGTTCCATCGGCAAAAATCGCGCCGACCCCTTCCCGATTCGCCATTTTTTTCAGTAGCTGAATGATCGCTTCGCTGCTGCCCCATCGCAGATCCAGCCCTTCCAGCTGTTGTTCCGCAAGAATGCCCCGTTCGCAGCACTCGATGGCGAAAGCAATGGTAGAGCCTGCTGAAATTGTGTCGAGCCCGCTTCGATTGCAGATATCGTTGCAGATAAAAATCGAATTTTCATCATCATTCAGGCACAGAGGGCCGAAGGCGGCATGTGTTTCATATTCTGGCTTGTGCGTATGAGAAAGGCCTGTATCTTTCCCTCCCCTGTTTTCGATAATACCGTTGACGTCGCAGATGCCGCCGCAGCCGATAACGCAGGAATAGCAGAAATACTTTTTCGTCTCCCGATCGGTTACCCAGTGTGCGTTGATATGTTCATATTTTTCTTTCGGAAAATCCTTGATAGTGCCGGCCCAGTTTTTTATCGGCGTATCACCGTTGACTATACCGCCGGTGTTGTTATAGATAGTTCCCCACTTTTTAAAAAACGCGGTACTCAAAATTCCATTCAATCTGAATACGATGGGCAGACCGAGCATTTTTCCGAGAAGATCCAGCTGCCGATAGCTCACAAATTTCGGCACATTGGATTTTTTAACCCGCTCTGAAAAGCGCGAAGAAAGTTCGCGCATTTTTTCAGGATTTGCGCAGCCGATTTTTTTATTGCCGGCGAGCACCAGCGCTTTCAGCCGTTTCGATCCCATGACTGCGCCGACGCCGGACCGTGCTGCATAACGCCCTCCATCATTTGAGATGCCAGAAATCAGCGAAAGCTTTTCAGCGGCATAACCGATCGCGGCGACCGCAGGCTTTTTCTGCCCCTTCCATTGTGCCTTGATCGCCAGTTCGGTTTCTATCGCGTCCTTGCCCCATAACTCAGCTGCCGGCTCTAGGCGGGGGCCCTCAGCATCACAGATGAACAATACCGGCGCGGGCGAGATGCCTTTGAAAAAAATGCCGTCATATCCGCATTGCTTGATCGCCGGAGACAAGTTGCCGCCGCAATTGGAATCCCCCCAGCCGCCAGTCAGCGGCGATTTGCAGGCAACCATCCATCTGCCAGTCACCAGCGATCCTGTGCCGGTCAGCGCGCCGGTCATGAAGGCTAAAATATTATCAGGCCCCAGTGGATCGGCACCGGCTGGAATTTCGTCCAGCAGTACTCGCGCCGCCAGTCCGATTCCGCCCATATAATCGCGATATATCGAATCAGAAAGCGTCCGTTCTTCAAAGGAGCCGGATGCAAGATCCACCAATAGAATTTTGCCCATATTGTTTATCATTGAAGGCCTCCCATTTTCTGTATCGGCACCCCGCAATACCTCACAAGCATGTCAGGAAAGAAAATCCTCCCGCTGCGGCGTAAATACATCCAGAAGCCGGCCCTTGGCATGGCAGATGACATAATGAAGTTTGTCGGGCTGAACATAAATGCTGTCACCGCTTTTCATCAGATAGCTGACACCTTCAACGCAAAAATCGAATTCACCCTCAATGCAATAGGTTATCTGCTCATGAAAGTGCTTATGTTCGGGAGCCTTGGCGCCTGTTTCAAAAAACACTTCGACCATCATCATTTTGCTGTCATGCGCTCGGATTTTTCTGAAAATATGTCCAAGCTCGATACTATCCGTTTTGATTTCTTTGTCCGGGAAAAATATTTTTTCCATTACCTGCCTCCATGATAATCACAGCCTGGCTTGTATCTTGACTATAGCACCAGTATCTGACAAAATAAACTAAATTCATTGAAAGGAGTATAGAGCTATGACAAGAACCACCAATGTATCCACAACAGCTGATTTCAGGTCTGTCTGAGGCTCTGAAGTACTCCACCCCACGTTCAGCGCATTCCAGACACTTCGTTTTTCATGACCTTGAAAAAAGTCATGAGCAGTCACGCGTCTTACACGCAAAGCAAAAATTATTATGTCTGAAGGACAGGACACAAAACATTCTTATACTTTGAAAAGATTATTCAAAGTTTACGGCGGACTGCCGCGCCCGCTGTACGCGCTTTTTGGCGCAACCATCGTCAACTCGATGGGCATATTTGTTTTCCCATTTCTTACGCTCTATCTGACTTCAAGACTCAACATGTCTCAGAGCGAAGCGGGAAAATTCATGTTTCTGATTTCGCTTGTGTATATTCCGGGCAACTTTATCGGCGGCAAGCTCGCGGATAAATTCGGCAGAAAAAAGCTGATGGTAATAACGCAGATAATTTCTGCAGCACTCTATATCCCCTGCGGATTTCAGGTTTTTTCACGATATGTTCCCTGGCTGATTCTCGCGAGCGTGCTGTTTGACGGCATCACAGATCCCGCACGAACAGCGATGATGACTGATTTGACCAACCCTGAAAACCGAAGAGCTGCTTTTTCAATGACCTATCTCGGCCATAATGTCGGATTCGCCATTGGATCGCTCATCGCGGGTTTTCTGTTCGAAAACGCTTCATCGTGGCTCTTCTGGGGCAATGCGATCGCCATTTTTGCCGCTACCGCCATTGTTGCGCTCACCGTGCCTGAAACTAAGCCGACGCAGGAGCAGATTGATGCGACGATTGGTTCAGGGAGCACTGAAGAAGCTCATGATGGCAACATTTTTTCCGCGCTTCTGTCCAGGCCATTTCTTATTCTTTTTACCATGATCACGACTTGGTACGGTTTTGTGTACGCTCAGCACCGCTTTGCCCTGCCCTTGCAGACCAAGGCAACCTTTGGGCTATCCGGCGCGGCGATTTTCGGTTCCCTGATGACGCTCAACGCGACGCAAGTCATTTTCCTTTCGACACCGATTATGGCGCTGACTAAAAAATGGAAACCGATCAATGCCGTGGCGCTTTCAGGAATACTCTTTGCGGCAGGCTTTGCCATGATCGGCGTTGCCGGAAACATCTGGCTTCTGTATGTCTCAACCTTTATCTGGACGCTTGGAGAAATCGTGAATGCGACCAATGAGGGAACCTATGTCGCCAACCATACGCCGATTTCGCATCGAGGAAGGTTTCAAGCGATTCTGCCCCTGATCGGAGGAATCGGCTGGACTATCAGCCCGCCTGTCATTGGCTCGCTAATTGAAAAGCGCTCGCTCACTGCAGTCTGGCCGCTTCTCGGGATTATCGCGTTCACAGCCTCGGTGCTGTTGTGGCTTCTTGGCAAGATCGAGGACACCCAGAGAGCAAAAAAAGCCAGACAGCTGGAAATTTTGAATAAATAGGTTTATAATAAAAAAATATGGGTCTGTGAGAAGATGATGAAAGCTTTCTCCCGGGCTCTCGGGCATACTGCGGAACATTTTATAGATTAAAAAAACGCTGTCTGGGCGATATTGGATTTGAACCAATGACTTCTACCGTGTGAAGGTAGCACTCTCCCGCTGAGTTAATCGCCCAAACAGCGTTCTCGAACTGTAGTGGAGCCTACCAAATGTACGCTGGCATGTCAAGAAGTTTCAGAGGTATTCATGCGGCAGGAAATTGAAACCCTGTTGGTTCAGGGGAAAACCGAAGTATCTGATGAATTTGCCCGCAAGCGCCACGATTACAGTAAAAATCAGGTGCCCGAATCTGCAATCAAAGTATCCGCAATCCGCTCCAAAGCGAGCCCTGAAGAAATTTCCATCGAAATAACCAGAAAATCCATTCATCTGCTTATCGCGCTGACACCTTCTTTGTTGGCACTCTCCAGAACTTTTACAATTGCGCTGCTTGGGACTGGCATCCTGGCCTATAGCATTTTTGAAGCGCTTCGCCTGCAGGGCATACGGATTCCGCTCATTTCATGGCTTACCAGCCGAGCAGCCCGTCTGCGCGACAATGGAAATTTTGTCAAAGGTCCGGTAACGCTTGGATTGGGAGCTCTCCTCTCCGTGCTGATTTTCCCGCCCATACAGGCTTCAATCGCCATTTACATCCTTGCCTTCGGCGATGGATTTTCTAGTCTGGTCGGCAAAACTTTCGGAAGGGTAACCCTTCCGTATACCGGGGGAAAATCGCTGGAAGGAAGTATGACTTGTTTTCTGACAAGCTTTCTTTCAAGCTATCTTGTTTCAAGCCAGCTTTTCGCATCCCTTGGCATTGCGCTGATGGCAACCATTGTAGAAGCTGCCCCGACCAAGGATTGGGACAATATAATTCTGCCGCTCGCTGCAGGCATGATGGCAGTCATCCTGCTCTGAACAGCCCGCCATTTTGCCTCATTGCCAAAGATAGAACGAATGCAGTCTGATGACATACAGAAGGCTTCCCGACGCCATGGTCAGGATTGACAGAAGGCTCACCGCCGGGGCCATATCGAGGCTGAGCAAAAAATAACTGATAGTGATGCCAGCAATGCCAAGCGCGATCATGAAATAGGCCCGATCGCTTCTGAGCTTGGCAGCGATCAAGTAATTCATGACCGTAATCAGGATAACCGCAAACGAGAATCCTTCAAACATACGGGAATAGCCAATCCGGTACAACAGATTCATGCCGAAAATTCCGGTATTGACTGGCAGGATAGATGCAAAAAGAACACTGACCCCGAGACCGCCAGCAACCAACGCAAAATGCTTTTCGCTCCGCATGCCGGCAGCGTAGAGGCCGGAAATAAAAATCATCACCAGCCCGAGGAATTTTGCCCCCATGTAGAGCTTGGCGAGAAAAGAAATGAAAATATAGGAGGTATCCAGGATTGCCGACGCAAGCCCGACCAGCCGCAAGGCTTCAAACGCAACCGTTCCGACCCACAGGCAAAAAAAGAATATCTCGGCTGATACCGTTTTTCTGAAAACTTTCAAAATGAATATGCTGATGGAAAATGAAAACAAGACAGACGCGGCAACATCGAACATAGAAAGAATATGCGAAGGAATGCGAATGCCTAAAAACTGATGCACCTTGTAGGCTCCGTGTTCAATCAGAAAAACAGGCACATCTTTGCGGATGAGGACAAAAACAGATGCAGCAGCAACCAGGGCGAGCATGAAGGCGCTCACCAAAAATACTGCCCAATAGGTTCTTCTTCGTTCAAGGAGTGTCACGCCAAAAAGCATAGCCCGAAAACTGGTGTTTTGGTAGCCCCGTCACAGCGTCCTTGATAGGAAAGGATTTGTTTTATATAGTAGTGCCAATTTGAATGCCGATTCCGAAACTTGCCCAGGGTTTTGAAAAAGCCGGCAGTATTGCAAGACAGAGGTACAAGATGGCTGAAAAAATCACACCCCGAGAAACCGATTACTCGCAGTGGTATATCGATATCGTTCTGAACGCAAAGCTCGCCGATTATTCGCCGGTAAAAGGAAGCATGGTTATCAGACCGCGCGGATACGCGATCTGGGAGCGTATCCGTGATGAATTTGACCGCCGCTTCAAGGAAACCGGCCACTCGAATGCCTACTTTCCCTTGCTCATCCCCATGAGTTTTCTGCAAAAAGAAGCTGAGCATGTCGAGGGCTTTGCCCCTGAATTGGCGGTTGTCACCCACGGCGGCGGCGAAGAGCTGGAAGAACCCTACTGCATCAGGCCGACGAGCGAGACCATTATCTGGTCCATGTATAAAAACTGGATCCAGTCCTGGCGCGATCTGCCCCTGCTCATCAATCAGTGGGCGAATGTTCTGCGATGGGAAAAACGAACCCGCCTCTTCCTCAGAACCTCGGAATTTCTCTGGCAGGAAGGTCATACCGCCCATGAAACCGAAGCAGAAGCGGTTGAAGAAACACTCAAAATGCTGGAAGTGTACCGCGATGTGGTTGAGCGCTATCTCTGCATCCCGGTTATACCAGGCGTAAAAAGTGAAACCGAAAAATTCGCCGGGGCGGTGCGCACCTACACCATTGAAGCGATGGTGCAGGATAAAAAAGCCCTGCAGGCCGGCACCAGCCATTTCCTGGGGCAGAACTTTGCCAAAGCTTTCGATGTCAAATACCAGACGCGCGAAGGAACACTCGACTATGTCTGGGCAACCAGCTGGGGCGTATCGACCCGCCTTGTCGGAGCCGTCATCATGACACACTCTGACGACAAAGGGCTCGTCCTGCCGCCTGCCATTGCGCCTGAAGAAGTTGTTATTGTGCCCATTTATAAAAACGAATCCAAAGCCGCGGTGATGGAATATGCAGGAAAGATCTTCAGCCAGCTCAAAGACCTTGGCCTGCGGGTTGTGCTGGACGATGATGATTCTTCCAGTCCCGGCTGGAAATTTGCCGAGTGGGAAATGCGCGGCACCCCGGTCCGGCTCGAAATCGGTCCCCGCGACATGCAGAACGGCAAAGCTGTCATGGTGCGCAGAGACAATGGCGAAAAAACCGTTATCGACGCTGCCCAGGCTGGCGAAAAAGTCAAGGAAACCCTGGCTTTCATACAGACTTCACTCTACGAAAAGGCCAAAGCCTTCAGAATGGCCAACACAAAACCGGTTGCAAACCGCGAAGAACTCCTGGCATTTTTTGGCGCTGAAGGGATGGGGACCGCGGATGCGCAAGGCGGTTTCGCCGAAGCGCTCTGGTGCGGCAGTGCCGAATGCGAGGCTGAACTCAAAGCTCAAACCAAGGCAACGCTTCGCTGTATGCCGCTGGACAGGCAGGAAAACATCTCCGGTACCTGTGCACTCTGCGGCGCCCCCGCCAAGCATCGCGCAATTTTCGCCCGCAATTATTGAAAGAATGAGCCCTCCAAAATGCGCCCGCATTTTGGAGGGCCCTCAGTATCCTTCACGCTCAGCATCTGCTGCGCCTATCCATGAGCGGCTGATTGCAAAAACAATCAAAGGGGCATGGCTGCTACAAAGCGGTTGCGCCCCTCTTTTTTTGCCTGATACAAGACCTTGTCAGCTTCGGACAGCAGATGCTCGAGAGTCATGTCTGATTCGATTCCTTTAAAGAACACAAAACCGATGCTGACGGTTGTTTTCAGGATTCGATCATGAAAAGGAATCTCCAGATTGCGCACCATCGAGATAAAGTTTTCCGCCATCAGCATGGAATTCAGATAATCGATTTCTACCAGCACCATGGAAAATTCGTCACCGCCATAGCGGCCGAAAATATCGGATTTGCGGAGCCTGGCTTTCAAAGCTTTAGCAATCGCTTTCAGCACTGCGTCCCCAGCCTGGTGCCCGAATGTATCATTGATTTCTTTTAGATTGTCGACATCGATCATGAATATCGCGAATTGTTTTTTATATCGAATTGATCGAGCCAGTTCCTTTTCCGCTTCTTCAAAAAAGCGCCGCCTTATAAACACTCCAGTCAACGAGTCGTAATTTGCAAGCCGGTACAGGGTGTGCATGATTCGCCGCAGACGGGTAATATCCTTGAAAAGATAGACCTTGCCCATCTCCGCGCCCTGATCTACCAAATCGGTAATTTTCAATTCATAGTAATAGTCACGCCCGTTAAAACTGATAGTGACCGTTTTCCCCGCTTGAATTTTGCTCAGCAATTCCTTTGCAACGGGCAAATCCTGCATGCGGTATCCAATTGTCTCCGGTGACAGCCAGCTGAACATATGGGCAGCAGCGTCGTTATAATCTGCAATCCGGCCATTCTGATCCAGCAGAAGGGCTCCTTCGCTCAATTTAGTAAAAATAATTTCCTTGAAAAGATCATTCGATTTGAGAAATTCGTAGCGGAAAATGGCGATTGCGAAGCATAGCACCGCAAAGAAAAAGGAATACGGCACAATATCGATGCCATAGGGAGTCAGCCCGAAGGCATAGAGCAATTCCATACCAACCACAATGAGCGTTCCTGTGAAAAACCAGAAGGCCTTTGCCCGTATAAAGGATTTGTTCTTTCTGAAAACCTGGAAGAATATTGCAAGACTCAGCAGGACAATGCAATTCATGTAGACTGTAAAGCCATAATACCAGGGGCCTTTGACAATCTGCGCAATGCTCATGCCGTCGATGCGGACGAAGGACAGCTCGCGGTAGTACAGATGGTGGTATTCATTGGTGGAGGACAACAGCAGCGTCAGAAAGGGAATGACAAAGATCAGCATGGTGAGATTGGATGGCATGGTCTGCTTTTTGTTGAATTTCCAGGCAAATATGAGGACGAGCGTCGGCATAAAGGAAAGCCCGAAATATTCGACCTTGAGCCAGAACTGCAGTTCTTCCACCGACTGCGAGCCAAGTTCGAAAAAATAACCGCCGACATAGACCATGCCTGCAAGAACAGCGAGGGAAAAAAGCTGAGCAAGATAATTCCGACGCCGGGTCAGCGAAAAAATGAAAATGATAAAATACAGGCCTTCGACGACAAGGAGAATCATTCGTTCAATCGGCATCTAGCGATCCTGATAAACAACAGCTGATGATGCGGCATCCCAAAGACCCGCGAGATAGATACCGACTTCGCCTTCTCTGGTCTGAACTGCCGGCATCTCGGGCTGGAGAGACCAGGATGTGACCAGCGGCTTGCCTGCAAAAAGCGGCCAATCAAAATTCGATATGCTCCCAAGCAAAAAGCCGCCGGCTGCGCTTATCGCCATGGTCAGGCACAAGAAAGCAGCCAGCAAAAACCTGTTCCTGCGTGTCTGCTGGTGTGCATCAGCCTGGTACACCGATTCAAAATCTGGAAATACAGGGCTTTCCCGCAATGCTGCATCCTTCAGCAATTCAGGATGTCTGAACACAGAATAATCATCGGCCATATCCGGCCTCCGTCAATAGATTAGCAACACGAATCCGGGCTCGGTACAGACGCGATTTTACAGTTCCCTCGGGCAGTGAAAAATAT
>JAJTBL010000345.1 GCA_021286925.1 Spirochaetia bacterium
ACAACGATTCCTTCTTCGACCATCCCGGCCAATTTTTGTTCAAGCCCCTCAGCAAGGACAGCCGAAGCCTTGCCAAAGCCCGCCGCAACGATATGGCGGTATGCATCGAGCGAATAACGTTCCTCGCCTTTAGCATGTTTGACTATGAGCACATTGCCGGTCCGCTCCAGTGCGACATCCAGCAGTTTGAGCGGGTTCACCCGATCTACGCCGGCACGAAAAATCTCGCTCGCGTCTTTTCGCGCATCATGATTCGAATTTTCAAACATATTTTTCATTGTGTTTCCTTTGAATTTTTTCTCATCACAAGATCCAGATTTCGCGCAACCTGGATGTTTTTAGATATTTCAAACGCTTTTTCAAAAAACTCCTGCGCTTCCCGGTTCTTGCCAAGCTGATTGAGACAAATACTGCCCGCATTATTCAGCGCCGGCCAATTGGTTTCGTCGAGAGCAGCGGCTTCCTTGAATTTCAGAACTGCTTCTTCATATTTTTTTTCACGGCTCAATTCCTCGGCCTCGCGGAAAATCTTCATGGATTCCCTGCTGCGGGTAAAAGCCGCTTCTGAAGCGCATATCGCAAGCCGCTTTTCCAGCAAGGCTCTGCTGGCTTCAGCTTTGCCGCCGGGCTGGCACTCCGGTTCCTGCAATGCCAGTGCGTACCGGCGCTCAGCTTCTTTTCTCTTGCCCCTTGCATACGCGATATCAGCAAGCCCCGCATGCCGATGAAAGGATTTGCCATATAGTTTTTCTTCCCGCAAGAGATAGGCTTCAGCTCCTTCCGCATCTCCCTTTGCCAGCAAAATCACGCCCAGATTTCTCAGCACACTGATCGCGTCGGGTTCGCGCTGTTCCAATTTTCTGAACCATCGTTCGGCTTTTTCATAATCGCCGCGGATATAGGCATTCAATCCGAAACGTTCCCAGAGCGTCGAAATAAAATTCTGCATATCCTTGCTTTATAAGCTGTCTTTGAGCATTTGTACAGTCAAACCTGGAGCGAAAGCCGACTGTGTCCCCCCCCAAAATTGCTCATGTTCATTATGAACACCGCAACCATTCGCCATCACTGCTTCGAAAGCACGAGAAGGATCGGCACATGATCGGAATACCCGGTATGCCCATTCCAGGCTGACGGCTCCTGCTTTTCATTGAAAAGCTTATCCCACCTGCTGGGCTCAAACCGCAGAAATTCAAGATCCCGACTGTCCAGCAAGGCTGAACTCAGCAGAAAACCATCGATCTGTTCCTGCGATCCCCGATATGAATAGGAAAACCCGCCAGTTCCTTTCCATGGTGAAAAAAGAACGGGACGCACAGCTTCCGAAGATGCTGTTTCACGCCTGTCAGTCACTGGAATGCATTCTGCGGTATCAGGACCAGAATCGCCGGGATGGTTTTCAAGCGCCTCTTGCGGCATAAAAGCCGTTGGATACGCCCCCTTATTCCGCGCAAACTCATCCGGCGATTCATTGAAATCGCCGCAGACAACGATGTTCGCAGACGGCTTTTGCGCAAGGATGGCACGTATCCGCGACTGGACCAGTGCCGCTGAAGCCCTCCGCGCTGGCTCGGTTTTTTCATTCCCTTCACGCCTCGATTTCCAATGGCATACAAAAAGGATGAGCTCATCCCCTGCCGTCTTTTCTTTTTTTGTCCTGCCCGAGGCATCAGCAATAGCGTGCGATTTCATATCCGTAACCGGTATCCGGGAAAGGACACCGCTGTGTATCGCTGAATCTTCAGGCCCTCCTGCCGCGAACCATCGGTATCCCTGGTTCTTCAAAGGCCCGTCCGCAAGATCTCGTAAAACTTTGATACTTTCAATTTCTTCGAGACAAATGATATCTGGTCCATTTTTCATGTCAGGAGAGAGAGAAAGAATGGCATCAGCGGTGTTTTTCAGTCTTGTCTGGTAGAGGTTGGAATTCCACTTTCCTGCAGCAATTCTAAATTCGGGATATTCGTTTCCGTCATCAACATCATCAAA
>JAJTBL010000018.1 GCA_021286925.1 Spirochaetia bacterium
TTGCCTGAAATACAGATATCGCGGACAGGAATTGAAGCAAAGCGCCCGCATGCCTGGTTTTGGAAAAATTCGATTAAATCCGCCTCAAGCCGCTCAAGCGAGAAGGAGGTGTCATTCCGAAAAGGAAGGACTTCGCAGTAGGGGCAGTTAAAATTGCAGGTTTTTATTGTGGGAAAAAGATTTATTCCGACGGACAGACCCTTCGAGCGGCGTGAAAACACGGGGTAGACAAGATCCGCGCCGGATTCGCCCCGCGGATGATTTTTCTGAAGTGACTGCATATTCTGCGCTGAAGTATAGCTTTCCTGAAAACTTTTGTGTATCCGTGGCTGAATGCATATTGACAGTGCATAAATATTCATGCTAGAAATGCGCCATGCAGTCACCGATGTATTTCAGCAATACTTCTCTTCATCATCACGGCCATCATCTCAGCGATAGCCGTGTGCGGACGTGACTGGATCCAGATAGGACAGAGAACACACAAAGCGCCGGCTATCTGAAAGCCGGCGCTTTTTTTAGGCCAGCGCACCAAGCGGTCTGCCTATACCAGCGTCGGAATTAAAAAGATGCCAGGCAAAGGAGATCGCAATGGATAAAACAGAAACTATTCTTCAGATCGGACTGCCAAAAGGCAGAATGCAGGATCAGACCATCAAACTGCTGAATGACGCGGGACTTCCCGTTGTCGCCGACGAGCGCGAATACCGGCCCAAAGTCGGCAACGGCAACAACCCCCTCTCGCTCGGAAACCGAATCAAATACGAAGCCAAATTGCTCAAGCCGCAGAATATTGTGGAAATGCTCGCGTCAGGAAGCCGCGATATCGGGTTTGCCGGGGCGGACTGGATCAAAGAGCTCAAGGCTGATGTTGTCGAACTGCTGGATACCGGCATGGATCCAGTGCGGCTGGTGGTTGCGGTTCCGCAGTATCTGGCAGATCGAATCGGGGACATCAAGAATCCGAAAATGTCCTGGGAAGAGGCTTGCGGCAGACGGCCAATCCTGGCTTCGGAATACGAATCCATTTCAAGAACCTGGATAGCGGACAATATTCCGGACGCTGAATTTATCCGAAGCTACGGCGCGACGGAAGTATTTCCCCCGGAAGATGCAGACCTCATCATCGACAACTGCGCGAGCGGGCGGACCCTTCGCGCCAACAATCTGGTAATTATCGATACTATAATGACAAGTTCCACAAGGCTCTATGCTTCAAAATCTGCGTGGGGCAATCCGGAAAAACGAAGCGCCGCCGAATCGCTGGTGCTCATCCTGAAGTCGGTGCTGGAAGCGAGAAAGCGTGTCATGCTGGAAGTGAACGTGAGCGCTGAAAATCTGGAGGAACTGGTGAAAATCCTGCCTTGCCTGAGGTCGCCTACCCTTTCTCCGCTGGAAGGCGGCAAGGATTTTGCGGTCCGGGTGGCGGCACCGCGGAGCATCCTCGCTGATTTGATACCGGAGATCAAGCGCCGGGGCGGCACGGACATTGTCGTGACCGAGCTCTGCCAGCTGGTGCCCTGAGGAGCGGAAAAATGGAACAGAAACCTGGCAGATTCCTCAAGCTGGATGCGAACGAAGGGCGCTGTGTGCTCACCGAAACCGAACTGGCTTCCCTGCTTCAGCCGGAGGTGGCTCAGCGCTATCCTGACGCCCGGCCCCTGGAAAAACGCCTTGCCAGCTGGCTTGGCCTGCGTGCGGGACAGGTTATCGCGACCGCCGGGGCGGACGACGCGATTGACCGGATTTTCAGAGCTTATGGCGGTCCCGGCAAAACAATCATAACAACAACACCCGGCTTTGTCGAATTCCTGGATACTTGTCTCAGGACAAAATCGACCTTCAAATCCGTTTACCGGGAGCCCGGGGAAGCCTTCCCCCTGGAAGCTTTTCTGGCAGCGCTGAACCGCGAAAAGCCAGCGATCGCCATTCTGGCTTCGCCTGACAATCCTGCAGGCACGCTGATCGATGAACAGGCGGTGTTCGCCATCGCTGAAACCTGCAAAAAAACGGGCACCCTGTTCGTTTTCGATATCACCTACATCGATTTTGCTGAGGATTATCCCCTGCTTGAAACGTCGCTTGCAAACCTGCCCTGGATTGTGCTGACCGGCAGTTTTTCAAAATCGAGGGGGCTGGCGGGCTTCAGGGCCGGATGGGCGGCCTGTTCGTCAGAAAACACAGCCATAATCGACACATTGCGGGACTTCGGTCCGCCGTATTCATTGTCTTCACCGGCCATACAAGCCGCCCTGATGGCGATTGAGGCGGGGGATCGGTTCCAGGCCTTTGTCGAGCGCGTCCGCACCGAACGCCGGATTCTGACAGCGGCCATGGCACAGCTTGGTGCAAAAACCTGGCAAAGTCAGGCAAACTTTGTTACCGTGAGTATTGAGAACTCGAAGGAATTCGCTGAACGGCTTTTCCAGGAAGGCATCCGCGTCCGAACCTGGCCGGCAAGCCCTGAAAGCAGGAAACTGGTTCGGATTACCTGCCCTGGGAATGCGGACGAATTCGAATACCTGCTTTCAGCCATCGAGGCTGCGCAGGCAGGAGGAAAATCATGAGCGAAGGCGGAAAGAGCGCTGAAAACCCGGTCTGGGTCCGCGCAAAACGGGAAAGCAAGGAAACGAACATCGAGCTCGAACTGGCGCTGGAACCAGGCGATATCGAAATCGATTCAGGGATCGGCTTTTTCGATCACATGCTGAAAGCGCTCGCCTATCATGCAGGCTGGGCATTGAAACTGCGCTGCAGGGGCGATCTTGAGGTGGACGACCATCACGCAATTGAGGACTGCGGCATTGTGCTGGGAGGCGCGTTCCGGCAGGCGCTTCAGGGAATGCCGGCAATCCAGCGTTTCGGTTCGGCTTTTGCTCCGCTCGATGAAGCGCTCGCCCGGGCAGTGGTGGACATTTCGGCCAGGCCGTGGGCTTCCGTCGATTTAGGGCTTGTTCGCGAAAAAATCGGCGACGCGGCAAGCGAAAATCTCAGGCATTTCCTCGAGACTTTTGCAAGCAATGCGCGGATTACTCTCCATGTCGATGTTTTAAAAGGGTCGAATGATCACCACCGGGCGGAAGCTGCGTTCAAAGCGCTCGCGCTGGCGCTCAAAATGGCGCTGCAGCCCCGGTTTCAGCCTTTGCTGCAACTGCAGCAACAGCTGCAGCAACAGCTGCTGCCGGGGCAGGCTTCTGCGGCGGCCAATGCCCCCAGCACCAAAGGTTCGCCGATTCTTGTCATCGAGACTGTGGGCGGACCGGCTGGGCCGCAAGGAGCCTGAAATGGAAGCAAGAACAAAAACACTCGCGATAGCCGCGACGGGAACGGCAAACCTGGCTTCCGTCCTGGCCCTGTGCGCGCGAACTGGCGTCGAGGCCTTGATCACCACTGATCCTGCTGTTGTCGCCGAGGCCGAATATGCGCCTTTGCCCGGCGTCGGGGCATTCGGTCCTGCGATGGCCAATTTGCGCACTTGCGGGATGGATATGGCGCTCAAAGCCCGCTGGCTGCAAGGAAAGCCGCTGATGGGGATCTGCCTCGGCATGCAGATGATGTGCCAGGAAAGCGAAGAAGCGCCGGGAGTGCCCGGGCTCGGCTTCATTCCTTTGAGGGTTCAAAAGTTCAGAGGCAGTCTGCCGCTGCCCCAGCTGGGCTGGAATTCGATTGTGCCGGGAAATGGCTCGATTCTTGAATCAGGCTGGGCGTATTTTGCCAATTCTTTCAGGGTCGCAGAAATGCCGGCAACAGCGCAGGCGGAATTTTCAGCGGCAAAGCCAGGGAGATTTGTCGGATCGCAGGCTCAGTATGGCGAAACCTTTGCCGCAAGCATCGAGTTTTTCCCTGAAGGCTCGGCGCTGCCGACGCTCCTCCTCTGTCAGTTTCATCCTGAGCTGTCCGGGAACTGGGGCGAGGCGCTGTTCAGGCGCTGGATGGGGCTTGGCCTGAGTTCGGCGCAGCAGCGCCAGGAGAAAGCACGATGAGCGGACTTGCAAAAAGAATCATTCCCTGCCTTGATATTCTCGGCGGCCGGGTGGTCAAGGGCGTCAATTTCAAGAACCTGGTCGATTCAGGCGATCCAGCCGAGCTAGCGCGGCGATACGAAGCGGAAGGCGCCGACGAGATCGCCCTCCTCGATATCAGCGCGACCCTTGAAGACCGGAAAACTGCGCTCGAGACAGTCCGCCGGGTGCGGCTGGCGGTTTCCATCCCTCTGTCGGTCGGCGGCGGCATCAGGACGGTCGACGACGGCGAACGGCTCTTGAACGCAGGCGCGGATCGCGTATCGGTTAATTCTGCGGCAGTGCGGAACCCTGAAATTCTTTCACTGCTGGCTGAGCGTTTTGGCGTCCAATGCGTTATCGCCGCCATCGACGCGAAATCCGTCACGGCACCGCAGATTGCCGACGGAAAAGGCGGCCGCGTCTGGGAAGTCATGATCGACGCAGGGAAAACGGCGACAGGGCTGGACGCGGTGGCCTGGGCTTCAGCCTGCGCGAACCGTGGTGCAGGAGAAATCCTGCTGACCTCGATAGACCGAGACGGGACGGGGACCGGGTATGACTGTGCACTGCTGGAAGCGGTTGCCAAGGCCGCCGGCATCCCGGTGATCGCTTCCGGCGGAGCCAGCCGGCCTGAGCATTTTCTGGAAGGACTCATCGCCGGAGCACAGGCTGTGCTCGCCGCGGGCGTTTTCCATCGACATGAACGGACAATAGAAGAAATCAAAGGGTATTTGAAAAAGAACGGCATGGAGGTTCGATTATGATCATACCGAGCATCGATATTCAAAACGGGCAAGCGGTTCAGCTCAGAGGCGGACGGCACCCGGTTCTCGTGGTGGGGGATCCTGAAAAACTGGCCGAAAAATTGTCCAGACTGGGCGATATCGCGATTGTCGATCTGGACGCAGCGCTGGGCAAAGGTTCCAATAAAGATCTGATTCTGAAACTGGTCAAAAAGTATCCGTGCAGGGTGGGCGGCGGAATCAGAAGCCGCGAACTCGCCCTTGAATATCTGGACGCAGGGGCCCGTCAGATCGTGATCGGGACGAGGGCAACGCGGGATTTTCTGGAGGCGCTTCCGCGGGAACGTTTGATCGCCGCGCTGGACATGGACAAGGGCACCATCATGGTGGAAGGCTGGACTAAGGCTACCAGCCAATCTATCAAGGAGCGAATAACCGAACTGGAACCGCTTGTCGGCGGCTTTCTCATCACTACTATCGAGCGGGAAGGCGAACTGGCCGGCCTCGATATGGATCTGGCGCGGGACCTGATTGCCGTTGCAAAAGGCGCACGAATCACCTTTGCCGGCGGAGCCATGGGCGGTGAAAAAGGCGTTCAGCAGATTGCGGAGCTTGACCGCCTGGGAGCCGATGTTCAGGTCGGCACCGCGCTGGCAACCGGCGCGCTGAAACTCTCCGAAGCCTTTGCCGCTCCGCTGGTCTCTGACAGACCTGACGGCTTATGGCCGACCGCGGTCTGCGACGAAGGCGGAAGATTTCTCGGCCTGGTGTATTCGGACCTGGAAAGCCTGGAACTGGCCTTCAGCACCGGCAAGGGCACCTATAAATCCAGATCCCGGGGCCTGTGGATAAAAGGGGAAACATCCGGCAATACCCAGCGGCTTATCCGTGCGGATTTGAACTGCGAACGCGACAGCATTCGCTTTACAGTCGCCCAGGAAGGCCGGGGATTCTGCCATCTGCAGCGAAGAAACTGTTTTGATGACGGGTTTGGCATTGAAAAGCTCTCCCGGACCATAGCGGACAGATTCAAGCAGGCACCTGAAGGCTCCTATACCCGAAGGCTTTTTTCAGACCGGGGTCTGCTGGCCGCCAAATTGCGGGAAGAAGCCGATGAGCTTGCAAAAGCCGACGGAGCAAAAGACACTGCGTTTGAAGCGGCAGATGTCATCTATTTTGCGCTCGTCAAGGCAACCCGGGAAGGAGCGAGCCTGTACGATATCGAGCAAGAGCTCGAGCGCCGTTCGTTCAAAGTTCAGCGGCGTCCCGGCAATTCCAAGCCGGGCTACGATTCCAGTGACGGAGGCGCTTCATGGACCAGTATCCATTGAGACGAATCAGCCTGAACCAGATTCCCGAACCTCAGGCGCGGCTGTTCGATCCTGAGGTCGATGCAGTCGCGGCCAAGGCGATCGAAGCTGTCAGGCTGGGCGGAGAATCAGCACTCAGGATGTGGGCAGAAAAGCTGGGTGAAATCGCCGAAGGAGATACGATTTTATACAGCCGCGGGGACCTTGAGGCGGCTTATCAGGCGATTCCTGCGGCTGAGCAGAGCCTTCTTCAGCGGGTTCAAGGCCGTGTCGCCACTTTTGCGGAAGCTCAGCGGCAGGCGCTTGGCGATGTGGACATTGCCGTGCCGGGCGGCCGCGCGGGACACCGCTTTATTCCTGTCGCACGGGCGGGCTGCTATGTTCCGGGAGGCCGCTATCCCCTGCCCTCGAGCGCCATCATGACGGTAACGCCGGCAAAGGTCGCCGGCGTCAGGGAAGTTATCTGCGCAGGGCCGAAACCGCAAACCATAACCCTCGCGGCCGCCTTTGCTGCCGGCGCTGATTACTTCCTCGCATGCGGCGGAGCGCACGCGATCGCCGCTCTTGCCTTCGGGGTGGTCAGCCCCCGCTGTGATGTGATTGTAGGGCCGGGCGGGCGGTATGTTGCAAGCGCCAAGCGCCAGCTTTTCGGCAGTGTCGGTACGGAAGCGCCGGCGGGGCCTTCCGAACTGCTGGTTATCGCGGACGATTCGGCTGACGCAGAGATTGCCGCCGCCGATTTGCTTGCACAGGCAGAACACGATCCTTCGTCAGTTCCGATGCTGGCCTGCCATTCCGAGGCCTTCGCCGCTGCGGTTGAAACTGCCCTTGCCCGCCAGCTGGCTGCCCTGCCCGATGAAAACCGGAACACAGCCCTGCAGTCATTGAAAAACGGCTGGGCTTTTGTCTCCCCCCGGATGGAGGAACTCTGCAAGGCAGCAGAAACCTGCGCGCCCGAACACCTCGAGCTGATGGTGGCGCAGGCTGACGCGTATGCGCAACGCATCCAATCCGCAGGTGCAGTGTTTATCGGCAACAATTCGGCTGAAGTTTTTGGGGATTACGGTGCGGGGCCGAACCACACATTGCCGACCGGAGGAGCGGCGCGGTTTGCCGGCGGCCTGTCAGTGCTGAATTTTCTGAAGGCTCGAACCTGGCTTGCCTTGAGTGAAGCGGAGCCATTGATTGCCGATACCGCTCAGCTTGCAAAGCTCGAGCGGCTGGAAGCCCATGCCCAGGCGGCGCTCAGGCGCGCTTCACATGAAAGCCGGGGCGTTTAAAAGCCGGCAGTTTCTGAAAAAGCCAATACAATCAGCACCGGTTTCAAGACATATCATGCGCCGCGCGCAATCTGTCCTGAAACCGCCGTGCAGACAGCAAACCGGCCCATCGAGCCGGTTTGCAAAATTCAACTAAATTTCTTATTGAGATACCGGGCAAAGCAGGAGGGGTCGAGCGGCTTGCCGGTCACCTTCTGCAAAAGCTCGCCAGGCAAATAGAGCGAACCCTTGGAATGCACATTGACTTTCAGCCATTGCTGCATGTCGCCAAGTTCTCCCCGCGAAATCTTCTGTTCGAGATTGGGAATCTGCTCCTGCATGACTTCCCAGAACTGGGCGGCATAGAGATTGCCCAGCGCATAGCTCGGAAAATAGCCAAAAGCTCCCATTGACCAATGGACATCCTGCAGACATCCGAGCCGATCATTGGGCACGTCAAGGCCGAGCAGTTCTTTTATTTTTGCGTTCCAAGCCTGCGGAATATCCTTGACAGCAAGGCTGCCGCTCATAATCGCCGATTCAAGTTCGAATCGAACAATGACATGCAGGCCATAGGTCACTTCATCGGCTTCAGTTCGAATCAGACTGCGCTCGACCTTGTTGATCGCCTTGACAAACCGATCCACATCGACATCCGCAAGCGGTTCTCCAGCCATCGCCTGAATCGCCGGATAATGCTTTTCCCAGAAAGCCCGCGATCGGCCGACAAAATTTTCAAGCATTCTCGACTGCGATTCATGCACCGCCATCGAAACCGCCTCGGCCAGCCGGGTCCCGCGGAAATCGGGATGGGGATCGATGTTCATTTCATACAGCGCATGCCCGGATTCATGAATGGTACTGAAAATGCTCGAGGGGAAGTAATTTTCGACATATCGCGTCGTGATTCTGACATCATCCCGGCCCAGGGTCGTCGTAAATGGATGAGCCGTCGTGTCGAGCCGGCCGCGCTTCTGATCATAGCCGACCGCATCCATGAGGTAGCGGCTCATCTTCGCCTGAATCTCAGCACTGACAGGTGCATGGAGGAAGGCATCATCGACAGGCGGCTGGCCGGCAATTTTGTCCAAAAGTGCCACAAGATCCTTTTTCATCACTGAAAAAACCGCGGCGATCGAAGCTTCGGTACTGCCGTATTCATACAAATCGAGCAGGACATCGTAGGGTTTTCTGCCGCTGTCGAGATACGCGGCCCGCTCCTTGTTCATCCGTATCATGGTTTCCAGGTGCGGGGCGAAGAGCGAAAAATCATTGGCAGATTTGGCCTGCGACCACGCAGCCTGCGAAAGACTCGCCTGCTTTGCGTATTCCATGACAAACTCTGACGGAAGTTTGGTTTCCTTATCGAATTCCCGCCGGGTCAGTTTGATATACGCAGCTTCTTCAGGCGAAAGATCTTCCGCGGTTTCCGCGGCAGCTTCAGCCGAGGCGAGCAGCTCCCCGATTTGCGGGTCCACTGCTTTTTCGTGCGCCAGCCCCTCTATGAGCGAAAGCTGTTCTGAACGCTCCTCGATTCCCTTTTCCGGAAGATATGTCTCTTGATCCCAGCCCAGCACCGCACCGATGTGTGTCAGCAAGGTTCTCTGCCGGTCGAGTTCGACCAGTTTTGCTATTTCCTGTTTCATGGTTGCTCCTTTTGAATAGATGATACCACGAATGTACCAACTTTTGTATGGTCAAAGAAAGCACAAGATTGGAAACACTATCGCAGGATACTGAAGTCTTGCTATACTGGTTTCGTGTTTCTCTTTGAATTGAATCAGCCGGTCTCAGCGCTTCGGGGAGCCGGACCGGCCGTCGCCGCAAAGCTCGCAAGACTCGGCATCTCCACCATCAATGACCTTTTGTCTCACTATCCCCGCGATTATGAAGACCGAACGCAATTCGTGCCGCTTTCTCAATTCGCCAAATACCCTTCGGTTCATACGATAGCCCGTGTCGTCAGGCATGATTATATCGGCTACGGCCGCATGAAAACGCTGAAAATAAAAATTCAGGATGAAACATCTGAAGCCGAACTCATCTGCTTCAATCGGAATTTTCTTGAAAATCTCCTTCCAGTCGGCTCGCGCATCCTGGTGCACGGCAAATTTCAGTTTCGCTATGGGGAGCTTCAATCATCGACCTTTGAGGCAGAACCAGTGCGGGACGGCCAACAGCCTTCCCAGGGCATTCTGCCGGTATATTCGCTTACCGAGGGCATCAGCCAGGGGCTCATGAGAAAACTGGTCCGCCAGGCGCTTTCGATGTACGGGCTCAAGATTGAAAATGAACTCCCGGCAGATCTCATTCAAAAAGAAGCGTTATGCGACAAAGCACGCGCTATCAAGCAGATTCACTCGCCAGAATCGATGGATGAGCTGAACCGCGCCCGCTCGTCGCTGGCATTTGAAGAACTCTTTTATTTTCAGCTCAAAATCGCCATGCGGATTCAGTCGCGCCGTCAGCAGAAACTGCCGAGAAAAAAAATCCAGGGGCTTCTCCGCGGCAGGCTCCTCGAGCGTCTTCCCTTCCAGCTCACAGCCGACCAGAAAAAGGTGCTGGAAGAAATCACCGCGGATCAGGAAGCTGAGCATCCCATGGCACGCTTGCTGCAAGGCGAAGTCGGGTCGGGCAAGACCATCATCGCCTTGCTGGCCGCTTTGAACGAAGTTGAACGGGGAGGACAGGCGGCTGTCATGGCGCCGACCGAATTGCTTGCGCGCCAGCACGCAGCCACCGCTGCCAAATTGCTGGAGCCGCTCGGTATCAGGCTCGCTTTTCTGACCGGCAATATCAATGACCAATCGCGCCCGAACCTGCTTGCGGCATTGAAAGAAGGCTCAATCGACATCGTGATCGGGACGCACGCGCTTTTTTCAGATGATGTCGAATATCGCAATCTCCAGCTGGTCATTATTGATGAACAGCACCGCTTCGGTGTTCTCCAACGCATCGCGCTTTTTAAAAAGGGCAGAATTCCCGACACGCTGATGATGACGGCGACGCCGATCCCGCGAAGCCTTGCCTTGACCTTTTTCGGCGACCTTGCGGTTTCGAGCATCAGAACCATGCCGCCAGGGCGAAAGCCTGTGCAAACCCACCTGGCAAAGTTGGGTCATGAAACCAAAGTGTATGAATTTGTCCGCAACCAGCTCAAGCAGGGATATCAGGCATATTTCATCTATCCTTTGATCGATGAGTCTGATAAATCCGATCTGCGAAACGCAACTGAGATGGCAAAAAAGCTGGCGGAAGACATTTATCCTGAATTTTCGGTCGCCCTCTTGCACTCACGAATGAAAGAGGACGAAAAAAACCGCATCATGGATGATTTTGTTGCTGGCCGCTGCCGCGTCTTGACGGCCACGACTGTCGTCGAAGTCGGTGTCGATGTTCCCAACGCCACGGTTATGGTCATAGAGCATGCCGAGCGTTTCGGGCTCTCGGCTCTGCACCAGCTGCGAGGCAGAGTCGGCAGAAGCGATCAACAGAGTTATTGTTTTCTCATTTATTCCGACTCAATAACCGATGATGCCAAAAAGCGGCTCAAGGCTGTCTATGAGTCGACAGATGGGTTCAAGCTGGCGGAAGAAGATTTGAAAATTCGAGGACCGGGAGAAATGCTCGGTACAGCCCAGGCTGGCTCCCTGCGCCTTGCCATCGCCGATCCCGTACGCGATCTCGAAATGCTGAAAAAAGCGCGATTTGAAGCCTTTGCTGTTATAAAACAGGACCCGGCGCTGCTGAACCCTGAGCATGCTATTATCAGAAAAGTTCTGAATTCTCAGGAAAAAATCGCCGAGTCGCTGTAGAAACCTGCAGTGAGCCAATTCCAAAACTTGGCTGCTTTCGAAAAGGACTCACGGTATCAGCGCCTTTTTTCAGGCCCTCCGTTGGAAAGCACAATTTCGGAATAGCCCATGTATTCGATTATTTTTTCCTTGCGGGCTTTCGGTCCGAGGAGATCCCGTACTTTCTTGTATTTTCGCCTCATGTACTGAATGGAGGGAATCGTCGTACCGAATTTCTGTGCAAGCTCCCAGTCCTTGTGCATGTACCGGCCGGAGGCATCCTTTTTATTCAGCTCGAGAAACTCCTGCAGTTTCTTTTGATCCCACACAACTGTTTTTCCCTTGGTGTAATCGTGCATCGCGAGTCTGCGTTGTGTGCGCTCATCCGCGCCTTCCATCTTTTTCTTTTTCCAGTACGGATGGCGGTTGCGCGCATGCAGAATGTCTTCTTTCGTGAAGCCGGTTTGCTGCATCCAGACACGGGCAAGCGCGGCTTTTTCAGCAGGAGTCAGCTTGGACTTGAGAGAATTATCAACATACTCGTCAGGAGTTCTGGAATCCAGAATGATTTTCTCGTACTTTTTCATACTCTAATTATACTGCTGAATGCAGAAAAATCAAAATATTTATTCATCAAGCAAGCAATGGAAATGTATAATTTCGAATTTTAAAAATCGGCGCTCAGACTCTCTGAACAATCAGCGCCGAGTATCCCTTTTTCTTTTTTTCTCCGACTTTCCGCAATTCTTTCGGTTTGGATTTTTCAAACCGGGCAATGACACCGGTCTGCGCGGTGATGACGGCTAACGCGCCGGTTTTCATGGTTTTCGCCAGGGTTTCCCACGCGGGCGTGTAGAAATCGTACATCGGCGTTTCATCGGGGAACCAGAATGCCGCATCAAGAGATGCCTGCTCCGCCTGCTCAAGTTCCAGCGAGGAATGATGGACAACAGCCGTTTTTACAGATTTGGAAAGGTTGCGCTCCGCCGCGAAATGCGACAGGAGGTCGCGCGAAACCACGTGGAGGCTCTGCGGACCAAACATTTTAGCGATCCAGAGCGCTGCAATGCCGATTCCCGGTTCAAAAACCAGGGCTTTTCTGACCAACAGGGATCCTGCGTGCTGTGAAAAAGCCTCGCAGGCAAGCTGTGTCTGATAACTCAAAGTGTCGAATTCGGGCAGGCCCCAGAAACCTTCCGCCTGCAGTCTGGCGTGCTCAAGGTGCGTGTCGAGCCTGTTCCGGGTGTAGAAATCAATTTTGGAAGCCCGATTTTTAAGGTTTTCAGAAATATCATTAGGAAGAGTTGCTGAAAGAGTGGAGGCGGCTTCCAGTGAAGGAGGCTGAACGGGAGCGGGAGCTTTTTTTTCAGTCAAAAATACGGTGTGGCTTTTTGTCGCGGTTTTGGAATAAATCGACAAGCCGGCTTCCCTGCACCAGTCCTCAGCCATGTCTGCGAGCGTGTTGACAATCACAAAGCCAAAACGGCCGCCTGGTCTGAGAAGCTTCTTTTCGCAGATTGCAATAAAATAAGAAAGAATGTGAGGGCCGGCTTTCGCGGGGAGGTTGGACAGAACGGCATCATACGGTCCAAACGCATCATCTTCACCCAGGAGGCCTGGCGCGATAATGATGGGTGCCGTGCGTTCTGTCCGGCATTTATGCTTGGGGCTTTTTTTCTCGATTGCAGGAGCTGGCTGGCTGTCGAGGTCAAGCCGGGTGGCGGGAAGTCCATTCCGCCAGCAATTGCGCTCGGCAAAAGCCACTGCGAGCAAGTCCCTGTCGCGCATAACCACCCGCATGGCGGGAGAAGCAGCGGCCATCGCGATACCGATGACGCCCGTTCCGCATCCTGCGTCCAGAAGACTGCCCGCCTGAACAATCGCCTCGTCATGGGCTACTTCCTTGAGCAGCAGGCGCGTTCCTGCGTCGATGGTGTAGGAAGAAAAAAGGGCATGTGACAAGTCGAGCGCAAGCCTTGAACCGCGATATGCGAAATCGACTGTCTTGTTGACGAGGGGAGAAAGGTCAATCATTGCATGCCCTGGAATTCAAGCGCCGCCTTATTCGTTGACGCGCTCGACGTAATCGTTGGTTTCTGTGTTGACAAGAATTTTTTCACCCTGCTTGATGAAAAGCGGAACCCTGACAACAAGGCCTGTCTCGGTGACAACCGGTTTGGTCGCGCCGGATACTGTGTCGCCGCGGACATAATTTTCGCTTTCGACCACGGTAAAGACCATTTTGTATGGGATTTTAATGTCGATGGGCTCGCCTTCCCACATAACCAGCGTATAGGTTTCGCCTTCTTTCAGATAGGGCTTTCGTTCTTCATGCAGGCTGATGGGAACACCGAACTGCTCATAATTTTCATTGTTCATGAACATGAAGTT
>JAJTBL010000346.1 GCA_021286925.1 Spirochaetia bacterium
CTCACGGTCACGCCTTCTGCCCCATACCCCAGCCTAAGCTCTTTCAGCTCATACCTATCGGTGTTCTTTAAAAGAGCATCCGCAGAAAATGCAAGCTTTTGATTGCCGGGACTGTATGCTCCATCAGCTTTCAGGCTGTAATCCCCAAATTTTCCGCTGATCAGCCCTTCAGCCAGCAGATCCTTCCCCTTGAGCGTTATCGTTCCTCCAAGCTCAAGCTCCCGATAGGCTATCTTGCCGCTGTATCGGGCTTCATATCCGCTCCGCTGGGCAACAGCATTCCCGCTGAATCCAGAGCCATCCCCCTTCCCCGTTATTTTCACCAAGGCATCACTGACATCCACGCCCCCAACCTTAGTCCCTGCAGGACCAAGCACTGCCGCCTCGCCTGCATACCAGAGCCCTTTTCCCGCGGATCCCGCACTGAAGCCGCCCTTGATATTTCCCGAATACTGCAACCCCAGCAATTCTTTCAGCAAGCCTTCGGTGCCCGCCACATCGGCTGTCGGAACGTAATTGGCCATCTGGACTGAAAAATCGGCAAGATTCTTAAAATCGTAACTGCCTGCAGCAATCAAGCCGCCTGCGGTGGACAAGGTACCTCGAACCCCGCCTGCATCCTGGGCAGCCTCAATTGCAAGATTCCGCAATGAAACTCCTTGGTATGCAACATCTGCCATGGCCTGGTAGCGGGATGAGGAAAAATCAGCCGAAAGCTGGGATGAAATTGAAAAAATATCGATAAATACTGCATCTAGCCCCATCGAAGAAAGTCTGATGTCAGCTTTTACCAGCGGACTGGAGATTTCAGTCAAACCCGTTTTTGTTGAAATTCGAAATGCGGAAGCATTGATGTGAACAACATCGGCGCTGCCAGTGTGCACAATGATGTCAGTGTCTTTCAGAACAGCAGAAAGCCTCGGTGCAGGCCCGCCAGTCTGCTTGCCAAGATAGGCGGACAGCCGATTATAAATTGCTCTATCGGAATCAAGGAAAAGTTCTATTGCGGAGCCTTCCGCATCGATTTCTTTCAAAATGCTGGAAGTTCTGCCGAGAAGAGCGGCAAAGGGATTGAAAATAAAATCGAGCTGTTGTATTGAGGCGACCTTTCTGCGCAAAACCGCATACTGACTGGTTTCTTCCTGAAAAAGCTCAAGCCCATGCAATGAAACATGGTCAATGCCCGTGAACATGACATATTCATAGCTTAAACGGAGACCGGTAGCCTCATGGACCAGATTTACGGCCTGGCTGACAGCTTTTTCTATCTGAGTATTGGCTTCCCGATGGATAGGCGGAAGGATGAGGATGGCAAAAAGAATTGATGAAATGAGGGCGAGTACCAGAGCTGCAGAAAGTCTTCCTCTTTTCTTCGTCATGCGCCTTGTTCCTGAATAGCAAAATAATACAGTGTTCTATATACTAACACATCATGACAGGCAAAGACACTAACTTTAGTGCAAAAAACTTTATCGTTTTTGAGGGAATTGACGGTTCAGGCACGACCACACAGATAGCTCACCTAGCATCTGTTTTTGCTCAGAGGAATACTCCGGTTTTTTTTACTGCCGAACCGACAGAACGGCCTGAGGGCAAGCTTATCCGCCGCATTCTCAAAGGTGAGATAGAAGCCGATCCTGGCACGGTAGCCCATCTGTTCGCCTCGGATCGGCATGAGCATCTCTACGGCAAAGATGGGATTTTTGAACACCTGGAACACGGCGAAATAGTCATCTGCGACCGATATGTGCTTTCGAGCCTCGCATATCAGGGTATTTCCTGCGGCAACGATCTTCCGCATTACCTGAACGCGCGGTTCCCGGCTCCCGGACTCACCGTTTTTTTCAGAATTGAAGCCAAAAAAGCCATGCAGAGAGTGCAGACGAGAAAAGAGCTGGAAATTTTCGAGAAACTGCCATTTCAGCAGGCTGTAGAAGCGGCCTATGAAGCGGAAATCGCTTCCGCGATGCAATCTGGTTG
>JAJTBL010000347.1 GCA_021286925.1 Spirochaetia bacterium
AGCTTCATCCCCGGAATCTGGATGAAATACCGGCTTATTTATATTTCCGAAGACGGCAATGCCATGCTGGTAACCAGTAAAAAGATGAAGTATCTTTGGATCATGTCCCGTCTGCCGCAAGTTCCGGAAGAAACCTATGCCTCTCTGGTGGCCAAAGCGTCCGAATTCGGTTTTGATGTGTCTCTGCTGGAAAAAGTTCCGCAATAAGCCGCTGAGCGCCGATTTTTAAAATCGTTTCAGCGGGATTAAATCAACAGAAAAACATAAAAAAAGGCGCCGACCCGTGTCAGCGCCTTTTTCCTCCGGCTTTTTCAAAATTCATTGTAATTCTGGAAAAGCAGTCTTTACAGAGAAAGCGATTTCAGACAGCGTTCTTTCCTTCCTGAACCGCCTGGATATTCATCGGAATGAGCTTATGCTTTGCCGGCGGGAAGAATGACTTCAGGACTGTCTCGAATGTGTCGAGTTTGACAGCTCCAGTCACCTTGCTCAACGCACCCATCATAACCATGTTCGCGATTCTGACATCGCCGATTTTTTCAGCGATTTCATTGCACGGCACATGTACGATTCTCGCGTCAGGACGATTGGGATCCTTTTTGACCAGACTCGAATTGACCAGAATCACGCCGCCTTCCTTGCACAATTCTTCGGCAATGGGAACAGAATCCTGGTTCATGACAACCACGGAGTCAGCTTTGGTAACCAGCGGGCTCGCAATTTCAGCATCAGATACGATGACCGAAGCGCGGGCAATACCGCCGCGTTTTTCAGCGCCGTAGAAGGGGAAGAAAGTAACCTGCAATCCCTCTTTCATCGCGCAGTAGACCCACATCTGGCCCAGAGAAATCACGCCCTGTCCGCCAAAGCCAGCCATAAACGTCTTTTCTTTCATGGTTTGCTCCTTATCAGTTCTGGGCGCTGGCAGTATCGCCTGCCGGAGCCAGGGTATTCTTGATTTCACCAAGCGGATAATAGGTGATCATGTTTTTCTCAAGCCAATCGACAGCGTCAGCCGGATCCATTTTCCAGTTGGTCGGGCACTGGGAGAGGATCTCAACCATTGTAAATCCTTCGCCGCGCATCTGTGCTTCAAAGGCTGTCCGGATCATTTTCTTCGTCTTTTTGACATTGACCGGATTGTTGACAGCGCCGCGGGCGAGGTATTTGGTACCCTGGAGCGTTGCGAGCATCTCGCAGACGCGGATGGGATAACCCATACCGGCCGCGCCGGGATCCCGCCCGAGCGGAGCGGTGGTTGCGTACTGACCGACCAGGGTTGTCGGCGCCATCTGGCCGCCGGTCATGCCGTAAATTGCGTTGTTGACAAAGATGGTTGTAAATTTTTCTCCGCGGTTGGCAGCGTGAATGATTTCAGCCGTGCCGATCGCAGCCAGGTCGCCGTCACCCTGATAGCAGATAACCAGGTGATCCGGGAGCATCCGCTTGACGCCGGTGGCCGCGGCAGGGGTCCTGCCATGAGCCGGCTGAACGGAATCAAAATCGAAGTAGAGGTCTGCCCAGATGGAGCACCCAACCGGGTTGGTAATGACTGCCTTGGTCTGCAGCCCCATCTCATCGATGACTTCCGAGATGAGTCTATGAATGACGCCGTGGCCGCAGCCAGGGCAGTATTTGGTCTGAATGGGTTTCAGGCTTTTTGGATGGCCGTATACAAGTTCCATATTCTTTCTCCTTGCTCTCAGCGAGCCAGAATCCGCTTCACCTCAGCAAGGACTTCTTCCTCGCTGGGAATAATGCCGCCGCACCTGCCGTAGAAATCGACAGGAGCTTTGCCGTTGACCGCGAGCCGGACATCCTCGACCATCTGGCCCATGCTCATCTCGACCGACAGAAAGCGTTTGCCCTTGGACGCAAGCTGATTGAGCCTGTCATAGGGGAAGGGCCACAGGGTAATCGGTCTGAAAAGGCCGACTTTCAGGCCTTCCTTTCTCGCAGCCTGCAGAGCGCCGAGG
>JAJTBL010000019.1 GCA_021286925.1 Spirochaetia bacterium
AGCCGCTCTGGCTCGCTGTCTGCGCTCCTGCCGCGGTCATGATAACCATCCCGAACATGAGGATGAAAAAGAACTTCGCAGTGAAGACTCCCGCTAGTCCGCGCATCCGTTTTGCTCTGGCTTTTCCGATTTGAGCACCCATTTTCATCACCATCTCCCCTGCTGAACGATACTTTTCTGCGAAAACTGAGGAAACGTTCAGCTTCTTAATAGTTTCCTGCGAAAATGAGGATACTTCGCAGTACCTGAGATGTCAAGTTGCAGACAGGGCAGCTTCCGAATAGAAGCTCGTTTTCCTGCAAAATTTACGATAGAGAAGGACAGCGAACCGGACTCCTCCCCAAACATCCCAACTCTGTACGACTCAAGGCGCCGGGATAAAAAAAAGCGACCCACCCTGCGGCGGATCGCTCTTTTTTTTCTAAAAACTCGAATTAGGGCGCTGCTTTCCGGAGGTGCAGGCCGAGGGCGGTGCGAGGCGGGAAACCGGGCCAGTAGCTATAGTTGGGCGCCTTTGTGCCGTCGTTCGAATTCCCTCATCTTGCCCTTGCATTTGCAGCATCAATGCATTACGGTTGCTTTGTGAAGGGAGTATAGCACGCTGATCGCCAGAATTCGGCTTTCCTGGTTTTTAAGCATGGCGGCCGCGGCAAGAGAGGCTCACCATGGAGAAATCGGGAAACCAGCCAGCTGACACAAAGCACGCCCCGGCTCCAAATCATAATACTATAGAAATTCCATCGTCGCTCCTCATTCAATGCATCCAGGACGAAGTGTGGTATGCAGACACAAGCGGGCACTTTATTCTCGCCAACCCCTGCGCCTGTGAAGCCTTTGCTCTCGAAAATATTCATAATCTGGACATTGCCGAGTTCGCCGCAAGCCTCGAAGTTTTCCGCCCCGACGGCAGTCCGAGGCCGATTGAGGAAGCCCCGCCGCTCAGGGCTCTGCGGGGAGAATCGGTCGTGGAGCAGGAGGAAATTGTCAAGCTTCCCAAGAGCGGCCAGCTCCGATACCGGCTGGTCACTTCAAGTCCGGTGCGGGATTCCGAAGGGAAAATAATCGGCTGTGTTTCGGTGGTTCACGATATCACTGATAAAAAACAGGCAGAACTTCGCCTTGAGCGTGAAAGAGCGTTTTTTGATCACCTGATCGAAGCAGCGCCGGAAGGCATCGCGATCACGGACAAGGCTGGCATCATTTTAAAGAGCAATGCCGAATTCAGTCGAATTTTCGGCTATTCGCAGGAAGAGGCGCTTGGCAAGCAGATTGATGATCTTATCGCGCCGCCGGATCATGAAGCCGAAGCCAGAAATCTGACAGCCTCGCTCATGCATGGCGGAACCGTGTCGCTGGAATCACAGCGAAGGAAAAAAGACGGCAGTCTGCTTGATGTCTGGGTTATAGGCGCTCCAATAATCGTGAGCGGGCGGGAAGAGGCGGTATTCGCCATCTACCGGGATATCAGTGAAAAAACCAAGAGCGAGCGTGAGCGGGAAAAAGAGACTGTTCGGCTGAAAAGCCTTGTCAGCATCCTTCAGCATCAGTCCGACAGCCTGCAGGAATTCCTGAATTATGCGCTGGATCAGGCAATCCAGCTCACGGGTAGCAAAATCGGCTATATCTATCACTACAGTGAAGAAAAGCAGCATTTTACTTTGAATACCTGGTCCCGCGACGTCATGCCGGCATGTACGGTTATTGATCAAGTTAAAGAATATGACCTCCGCGATACTGGGTTCTGGGGTGAAGTCGTGCGCCAGCGAAAGCCCATCGTCAACAATAACTTTGCTGCGCCGAATCCCCTTAAAAAAGGTACACCGGACGGTCATGTACCGCTCAACAAATTCATGTCCATACCGGTTTTTTCTGACGGCAAAATTGTGGGGGTCGTTGGACTTGCCAATAAAAACGAAGACTATACGGAAACCGATATTCTGCAGACCTCCCTCTTGATGGAAGCTGTCTGGAAAGTTGTCGACAGGCTCAAAGCTGAAGATGCCCTGAAAAAGCTGAATGATGAGCTCGAAAAACGTGTTTCCCAGCGGACAGCCGCGCTTGAAGCCGCCAATAAGGAACTTGAATCGTTTTCCTATTCCGTATCCCATGATTTAAAGTCCCCGCTCCGCGCCATAGAAGGTTTTACCGAAATTTTCCTGAACGAATTTGGCTCTTCGGTGCCGCCGGAAGGGCTCAGGCTGTTGGAGCGTGTCAGGCAAAACGCCCTTCACATGAATGACCTGATCGAATCCCTGCTGGGGCTTTCGAGAATCACGCAATGGGATGTGGATATCCGGATGGTGGACCTGTCAGCCTTAGCTGCTGATATCCGCGACGAAATGAGCCCCGCCTGGGGCAGCCGAAAAATTCAATTCGACATAGAGCCTGGCATGAAAACACGAGGAGACGCGCGCCTTCTGAGAATAATCCTGCAGAATTTGATCGGCAATGCAGTAAAATTTACTTTGCGGAACAAGAAAGCGCGGATCAGCATCGGATCAGCGCTCAATTCCAAGGGTCAGACCGAATATTTTGTCCGCGATAATGGGGTCGGCTTTGACATGAAATATGCGGATAAGCTCTTTGTCGCGTTCCAGCGCCTGCATTCCGATAAGGATTTCCCAGGGAGCGGCATCGGGCTGGCCAATGTTGCCCGCGCGGTACGGCGGCATGGCGGCACCATTCGGGCTGAAGGTGAGCCTGAGCGGGGAGCGGCGTTTTATTTTACCATCCCTCCCCTGGCTCCCGAATTTGTTTAGAAATTATCGATCAGCTCCCAGCTTGAGCCTTTTTTCGTGCCTTCCACTTTATCCTGTGTCAGGTAGCCGACAACTCCTGTCTTGAGCAATTCAATCGCTTTGTCAATTTCGCTGATTCTGAAAATGAAAACGGCATGGTTTTCGCTTTTTTCGCCGAAGCCATAGACATATTCAATATTGAGTCCATTTGCCTTCAGAATTTCCAGAATTTTCATGAACCCGCCCGGCCTGTCTTCCGCTTTGAGGGCGAACACTTCCACCGAGTTCGCGAAATACCCCTGCTCTTTCAGCAGTTTCATGGCTAAATCGAATTTATCCACAATCAGGTGAACCGTGCTGAATTCGCGGCTCTCTGTCACAAACAGACTGCGAATATCGATATCGGCCTGATGCAGGAGCTTTGCCATCTCATACAATTTGCCTGCCGTGTTTTCCAGCACCACATTGATCTGCTGTATTTTCATCGGGTCCTCCTTGGTATGCTTTTTTATTGTGTAGGTATCAAATGTACTCTCAACTTTGGGATTTTTCCATACCTTACTTCGAATTTGATGTCCGCCGTGCTATGATGCAGGCAAGGCAGGAGTCTATGGAAATAATTCGCGAAAAAAGCGCCTTCATCATCGATATGGACGGAGTCATTTACCACGGCAACCGCCTGCTGAAAGGCGCGGCGGAATTTGTCGCCTGGCTGAAAGAGAGCGGGAAGCGCTTTCTGTTTTTGACGAATTCGAGCGAGCGCTCCCCTGAGGAGTTGTCGCAAAAAATGGCGCGGCTGGGCATCGAGGTTGGGAAGGAGCATTTTTACACAAGCGCGCTGGCGACCGCTGGATTCCTCGCGAGTCAGCGGCCGAAGGGTTCAGCCTATGTCATCGGCGAACCGGGGCTCATCCACGCCCTCTATGACGCTGGCTACACCATGAACAATGTGAATCCGGATTATGTGGTGGTGGGCGAGGCGCGTTCGTACAGTCTCGATACTGTTGAGAAAGCGGTCAGGCTGGTGCTGGAAGGAGCTCGGCTGATCGGAACCAACCCCGATTTGACGGGGCCGGGCGAAAACGGGCTTGTTCCCGCCTGCGGATCGCTGGTGGCGCCGATTGAGCTCGCGACAGGCCGAAAAGCGTATTTTGTCGGCAAGCCGAACCCCCTCATGATGCGCCACGCGCTGAGGCGGCTGGGCGCGACCCGCGAAGAGACCGTGATCATCGGAGACCGGATGGATACGGACATCATCGCGGGTATCGAGTCGGATATCGAAACGGTGCTGGTGCTGTCCGGTGTTACGTCACGAGACGATATCGGACGATACCCCTACGCTCCCCGCCACATTCTGGAAGGTGTTTTCGAGATTCCATGATTCGATGAACGTACCGAATTCCTTATATCGCTGGTACAGCGCCGCATAGACGGGCACCGCGGCGGGGTCCGGCTCCACAACTGCTTCTATGCGGGGGCGCATGGCTTTCTGTGCTTCAGGGATGCTCCGATGGATGCCTGCAACCACGGAGGCGAACATGCCGGCGCCCAGCGCGACACACTGATCGCTGGACACAATTTCCACGGGCTTTCCCAGCACATCCGCGACTATCCGCATGACCAGCCTGGATTTTCGGGCGACGCCGCCGATGGCGCGGATTTTTTCGATATGCACGCCTTCCTCGATAAAACGGTCGATGATGGCGCGGGAGCCGAACGCGGTGGCTTCAATCAGGGCGCGGTAGATCATGGGGGCTGTCGTCCCGAGGCTCAGGTTGGCCAGCGCTCCTTTCAGCTTCTGGTTAGCGTCGGGAGTACGGCGGCCGTTCATCCAGTCGAGGGCGATGACGCCGGCTTTGCCGGGAGCGAGCTTGGCGGCTTCCTCCTCGAGCCAGACCATCAGCATGTCTTTGGCATGAGCCGCGGCAGCCTGGCAATTGGGCGACTCGTCTTGCGCGATTTTTTCGAGCGGCCAGAACAGCAGATTACGGAACCAGGCGTAAACGTCGCCGAAAGCACTCTGTCCCGCTTCATAGCCAAGCAGGCCGGGGATAATGGAGCCGTCAACCTGGCCGCAGATGCCGCTCACGGTTTTGCCGGTATCCGGCCCGACAATCATGTCACAGGTGGAGGTGCCCATGACTTTGAGGAGGACACCTTCTTCCACCCCGCCGCCGACCGCGCCCATGTGGGCATCGAGGGCGCCGACCGCGACCGGAATGCCTGCAGGGAGCCCCAGTTTGGCAGACCAGTCCTTGCTGAGCGCACCAAAAACAGTATCCGACGGAAAGGTCTCGGTTCCGAGCGTTTTCTTAATCCTTGGCAGCCCGGGATGGACCTGCGCAAGGAAGGCGTCATCCGGATATCCGCCAAAATCTTCATGCCACATCGCCTTGTGCCCCATGGCACAGCGGCTGCGCTTCAGCTGAGCAAAGACATCCCGGGAAGCTGATTCCGGCGGTACGGCGCCGCTGAGCGATGTCAGGCCGGTAAGCAAAGCCGGCATCCAGTCGCAGTGCTCCACAAAACTGACTGCCGCTGATGCCACGCTGGCATTGGTGCTCAAAAGGTGCGCTGCCTTTGCCCAGAACCATTCGGAAGAATAGATGCCGCCTTCATATTGCAGGTAATCGGCGCCGCCGGCATTAACCCACGCTCGGGCGGCTTCATTGATTCGATCCGCTTCTTCAATGGCTGAATGATCTTTCCAGAGCACGAACATGGCATCGGGGTCGTTTTCAAAACCGGGCAGAAGGGCCAGCGGAACCAGCTGGGCGCTGACAGCGCAGGGTGTTGAGCCAGTTGTGTCCACCGCGATCCCCCGCACCTTGGCCAGCAATTCGGTTCCGCCCGGCGTTGCCGCGATGGTGTGCGCTGCGCTGACCAGCGTTTCGACATAATCCAGGGGATGCTGTCTGAAAATATTCCGCGCCGGGTCGCAGAACAGTCCTTTCGCCCAGCGAGGGTACTGCGCGACAGCCTGCGCAAGCTCGGCGCCGTTCGCGGCATCGATGACAACTACCCGGCAGGAATCGGTTCCGTAATCTATGCCGAGTACGAGGGTATCGGGTACTGTCTGCATCGTTCAGCCTCCCGGGTGCAGAAAAATTCGACCTCAAGTCTGCAATGGCGCGGTTTTATGCGCCCATCACAGCATCATTTTTTCACAGCTTTCCGGCGCTGACAAGAAGCGGCTCAAGGCCAGCAGTCACATTCCCTGCAAGCGAAACCGCCGCGCCTGAAATCATGTCGTACCCCTTGATGGGATAGGGCAGGCTCACCTGCTGGGCTGAGCCGGAAAAATTCAGCAGCGCGCAAAAGTCCGGCGCACCTTTTGAGGCGCCGGCTGACATGACAGCTGAGGCGCCGGCCCGCCGTTCGACAAGAATCACATCCGGCGTCAGCTCGCGCCAAGCAAACTGCGCGGCATTTTTTGCGGCATATTGCTGCGCTTTGGCCTTGATTCGCTGTGAGGCAGAAAAAACTCGCTGGAAAAATTCGTAAAATTCCGGATCCGCGCTCTCCCAGGCAACCGGCTCTTTTTCAAAAAGGCTCGGCCGATGTTTGATGGCCATCTCTGCCCCATATAGACAAAAGTAACACCCGGCAGAAGCTGGTACAGCACCGTCCAGTTTTTTAAAAGCGCTTTTGAGGCAAAACGATCGGCGGCCCGCTCCTGGTCGTGATTTTCAAGATATCGAATTTTTCGGGCTGTCTTCGGGTAGAGCGTTTCCTGCGTATACAGATATTCGAGATAATAGCTCAGTGGTTTTTCGCCGGACCAGACTTTTTCCAGCCGTTCCCAGCCGTCATAATCATAGGTCAGGTCGAATGCGGCGTGCAGTTCAGGCTCAGACCACGCGCCAAAGCCGCGGTCGCGCATTTCCTTGAGAAAGCGCGGATGCACACTTTCAGCCAGCCAAAGGACGGGGAACCGCTCTTTTCTGAGTCCCGGGTCGTATTGATTGACGCGCTGGCGTGCCTGTTTCCAGAAATCCACCGGCACCAGCGAGGCGACATCACAGCGGAAACCGTCAACGCCGGCTGACTTCCAGAAATTCAGTATGGAAATCAATTCGATCCATAATTCCGGCGAAGTGCTGTAATCGAAATCCACGACATCGGACCAGTCCTCGCATTTTCTGCCTGGTTTGGGCAGACTGCCGTGCGCGTGCATGCGTTCGTGGCGCTCGGCCTTGTCTTGTTCCGGCGAGCCTGACGAACCATGGAAAAACCATTCAGGATGCTCGCGCGCCAGCACTGAATCGGGCGAGGTATGGTTGTACACAACGTCGATCATCACTTTGAAGCCGCGCTGGTGGGCGGCGTCCAGAAATTGCTTAAAATCCTCCATCGTGCCCAGTTCCGGGTTGACTGCCCGGTAATCGGAAATAGCGTAGGGACTACCCAGGCTGCCCTTTCTATCTTCCTTTCCGATCGGATGAATGGGGGTCAAATAGAGCCAGGAAAAACCCATGGCCTTTATTCGGTCGAGGTGGGCTATGGCGGCGGCGAAGGTGCCTTCCTGGGTAAAATTTCTCAGGTAGATTTGATAGATACTTTCGGTTTCCGGTACTGCTTCCATGAATAACTCCTATGATGGCGTGTACGGCGCCAAACCTTGACCATTATAGAACAAAGATTCTATGCTGTTCCATATTCTCCATCGTGAGGCAGGTTTCCGATGCAAACATGGCTGCTTGTTTTTCTGGGAGGCGGCCTGGGCGCGCTCTCCCGTTTTGCCCTTTCGCGGGCTGTATCCGCCCGATTTCTAACGTCGCTCCCGCTTGGAACGCTCTTTGTCAATGTGACAGGGTCATTTCTCATGGGCTTTTTCTTCCGGTTTATCGACTTGGCGATGCTGCCCTCATCGTACCGCGCATTGATAACCGTCGGATTCATCGGCGCGTACACGACCTTTTCGACCTACGCCCTCGAGACTTTCCAGCTCTTTCAGCGCGGCGAGTACGCTCCGGCTTTCTGGAATTTTCTGTTGAATAATGTTCTCACCATCACGGCTGTTTTTTTGGGAATGCTTGCCGCGACATATCTATTCGGCGTTTTGAAAGGAGGTTCTCATGCACTTTGAAGAAGAAGATGTCCTGCTGCGCATTTATATCGGAGAAAGCGACCACTACAAAGGCAAGCCGGTCTATGAGCAAATCGTAAAAAAGGCGCGGGAACTCAAACTCTCAGGGGCGACCGTTGTCAGAGGCGAAATGGGGTTCGGCGCGCACAGCCACCTGCGCTCAGCCAACATTTTGGCGCTTTCCACCGACCTTCCGGTTGTCATTGAAATTGTCGATAACGAAGAAAATATCGAGCGCCTTTTGCCCTATCTCGATGAATTCATGGTCGAAGGTCTTGTCACCAAAGAATCCATTCATGTCTACCGCTACCAGGCGAAGGAGAAAAAAGCATGAAGCGCCAGGACATCCCTCTCGCCGATTTCAGATTTGATCCGGCGTATATCCGGGACAGCTGGCTTCTGCTGTGTTCAGGCGATACTCGCTCGTATAACGCGATGACGATTTCATGGGGAAGCTACGGGCAGATCTGGAATAAAATGTTTTTCCAGGTTGTCGTTCGCCCAACGCGATTCACCTTCAATTTTATGGAAAAATACGATACTTTCACGTTATGCGGCTTTGAGAGCCGATTTAAAAATTCACTTGCTTTATTGGGATCGAAATCAGGCCGCGACGGCAACAAAATCGCTGAATCTGGGTTGACACCGCTTGCATCCCCGCACATTGCCGCCCCCGGTTTTGACGAAGCCGAACTTATTATCGAGTGCAGGAAAATGTACTGGCAGGATATCGACAATTCGCATTTTCTCGATCCTTCCATTGAAAAAAATTATCCCCAAAGGGATTACCACCGAGCCTACTTCGGCGAAATCGTCGGCATATCCGGCACTGAAAAATTTTCTGTGAGCATGCATCGATGAGGACTTTGATTACCGGCGGCGTCAAGTCGGGCAAATCAGCCTATGCCCTTCTCTGCGCAGAGCGCTTCGATCAGCCCCGCTATTTTCTGGCCACCGCGGAAGCCTTCGATGATGAAATGAAAATCAAGATTGCGCGGCACCAGGAAGAGCGGCAGGGAAAATTTATCACTATCGAAGAACCGCTCGCCATTCATGCCGCAGTGCGCGAAAATATTATCCTCGACTGTATCCCGCTCTGGCTCAACAACATGCTGTACTACGGCCGCGAAGCTGACATCGAGGCGGAACTTGAACGATTTTTACAGCGCCTGCCGCGCAATATTGTGATCGTAACCAATGAAATCGGACTCGGCTTTATTCCAGCCGACGCGCTTTCGCGCCGCTATGGCGAGCTCCTTGGCCGTATCAACATTCGGCTTGCATCAGCCTGTGACGACGTTATTCTCATGGTTTCAGGCCTGCCTGTGCAGGTCAAATCGCTCAAGCGTGCTTCCGGACATGGCACTGAATCATGAAAATTATTGCGCCTTCATATCAGATTCCGGGCACATGGCTGGAAAATGCCCAGGCGCTCATGCCGGAAAAATGGCTTAAAGGGCTTGAACTGCTCTTTTTCAGCTATGACGAGGAGGCACGCAAAATCCTCGAAGTTGAATCCGATTGTCTGGCCGAGCTTTCATCCCGCTATGCTTTCAGCCTTCATCTGCCCGACCCGATGACGCCCGAAACACAAGAGCTGGTTGCACGAACCCAGGAATTTGTCGAGCTCTATGTATTCCATCCCGAGCCTGGCCATGAAGGCTGGGAGACCGGCATGCGGAACATCATGGACCGCTTTGGCGCGGAAAAATTCGCCATGGAATACACGGGCAGGCAAAAGTTTGAAGCCGGCTTGCGGGCGCTTTCCGGAACCGGCGTTCGGCTCTGCGCCGATACGGGCGTCCTTCTGCGCGAAGAGCGCGACCCTGCAGCTTGGATTGCCGACCGCGCATCAGCGATTGCGGAAATTCATCTCCATGGATTTCAAAACGGCAAAGATCATCAAGCGCTTTCAGATACCGACACCTGGCTTGGGGCATTGATTCCGTACTTCAGCCATGCTATCAGAATCAATCTGGAGACATTCTCGCTCGACGCAACCCGCGCGTCATATGCCACACTGCAAAGGGTTCTGCATGAACAGGAACATTAAAAATAAAGGCTTGAGCCGGTTTCTCAGCGTTTTCACGCTCATTTCCCGCATTCCCGTCAAAGCTGAATTTACGATCGATTTCAGCCGCGCGGATTTCTGGATTCCCGCCATTTCCATTTTTGTTTCCATGGCCGCGGCGGCGGGTTTTTATCTGGGCATGTTTTTCACTGGCTCAGCCTTTGTTGCCGCAGGTTGTGCGATACTGTCCCAATACTGGTTTTTCAATCTTTTTCATCTGGACGGCCTGCTTGACAGCGCCGATGCCCTGCTCCCCGCGGCGTCAAAAGAACGGCGGCTCGAAATTCTGAAAGATCCCCGCGTTGGAACCTATGGATTTTTCGCCGGGTTTATGGCGCTCGGCCTGCGCTTCGCGCTGTTGGCAAGCGGGATGTCCGAAGGCAGAAGTTATTTCCATTTTGTTTTTCCTGCCCTCCTCACTGCCCCGATTGCCGGACGCCTCAGCGCTGCACTCCTTGCCCGATTTTTCAAACCAGCCTCGGACCGTGGCCTTGGCGCCCTGATGCGCGATTTTTCCCTGCCGCGGATCGCGGCCGGCACCGCGGCAGCGCTTGTGCCGCTTGCGATTTTCAGCCTGGGTTCCGGCGCAGGCGCTGACTCTGGTTCGGGAGGCTGGCTTCTTTTTGTCACCGCCTCGGTCATCCTTATCCTGAGCGTGCTTGCTGTCGCTCTGCTTGTCGGCAAAAAATACACAAAAGAGATCGGCGGCTTTACCGGCGACAGCCTCGGCTGTGCCATCGAACTGGGCGAACTGCTTTTTCTGTTCCTGTTCTTTGCCGCGCGCACCTGGAGCTGAAGCAACATGGGAACCATCAGCCATCGCCATCATGGCGGCAACCTGACCGAGCTGGCGGCGCTGACCGGCCTGCCCGCTGAAAAAATTCTGGACTTCAGCGCGAACATCAATCCCTTCGGCCCGCCTCCCTGGCTTGCCGAAGCTCTTGAAGAAGGAAGCCGCGCCATTACACAGTACCCCGACCCCGACGCTACCCGGGCACGGCAAGCCGCCGCCGAGCGCTTTCAAACCCGCATGGAATCCTTTGTTTTTGCCGACGGCGCCGACAGCCTCTTGTTTGCCTTGCCCCGCGCGTTAGGCGTAAAAGCCTGCCTGACCATGCTCCCGACCTATTCAGGATACAAGCGGGGCGTCCTGCGTGCTGGTGTTTCCGAACTTGTGCTGAACCTCGATCCCGGTGAAAACTTCAGCCTCGCTTCCAAAAAGACGCTCTTCGCCGTCATCCAGGCGCTCAAGGATATGACAGATCGAAATCAGCGCTGTGCCGTTTTTATCGGCGCTCCGAACAATCCCGCCGGCGGCATCATGCCGCGCGAATCGATACTCAGCCTTGCAAGCTCCTTTGCTCAGCATTATTTCATTATCGATGAATCATTTATCGAATTTCTCCCGAATCCTGAAGCCCTGACGTTGATTGGCCGGCGCTCGCCCAACATTATCACCGTCCGCTCGATGACCAAAACCTTTGCTGTTCCCGGCGCCCGGCTTGGCTTCATGCACGCCGATCCGAAAATCTGTGCGGCAGTCCGAGCCGAGCTCCCCGCCTGGCCAGTTTCCAGCTTTGCCGAAGCCATTGCGGTGCGCGCTCTGCGGGACACCGGTTTCCTGCCAGCGGCCCGAGAGCTTTTGCGGACTGAAGCTGACTGGTTTATTTCGCAGCTCGCTGAATCAGGCGCATTTCGAATTTTTCATGGAGACTCGGCTGGCAATTCTGCCTCGCGGAACGGCGCAAATTTCCTTTTGCTCGATTTTTTTCAGGACGAATTCGGGCTGAAAGTCTCATCCAGCCTGTTTGACCGCGGCATCGCGGTACGGCAATTCAGCACCGAAGAAGGGCTTTCAAAACGCTATATGCGTATCGCCATTAAAAATCGAATTGACAACAGCCGCTTTCTTGACGCGTTAGCCGCTGTCATGCAGGAAAATCAGCCATGAAGAACTTCATCGCCGCCTCTGCCGTTCCGGCTGTCATCCTTGCCTTTTTGCTCGACTGTCTGCTCGGCGATCCAGTTTATCGACTGCATCCGGTCCGAATCATGGGCCGTGCGGCCAGCTTGCTCGAAAAAAGATTGTATCCAGCGCAAAAGCCAGCCGCTCCATCCAGGCTCTTTGCCGCAGGCACGCTTGGATGGTTCCTGATTGTCGGAGGCGCTGGAAGCGCTGGATTTTTCATCCCATTCGGCATGAAATTGCTTGCCGAGAAAATCATCCAATTCATGCCGGCAAGCACTCTGGCACAAGGTTGGGAACACCTGCCGTCCATACTATTTCTTTTCGCGCAGGCCTTGCTCATCTACACTACCATTGCGCCCCGCGACATGGCTGGCCACGCGCTGAAGGTCAAGCACGCCCTTGAACAGCCCCATGCTTCCGCGGCAAAACAGCTGGAGGACGGCCGCCGGGCTGTTGCGATGATCGTTGGCAGAGATGTGGAACGCCTCGACCGTGAAGGAGTTATCAGGGCTGCCATCGAAAGCGTCGCCGAAAGCACTATCGATGGCGTCATCGCGCCGCTTTTCTGGGCCTTTATCGCAGGGTCAGCCGGAGCGCTCGCCTATCGCGCCGTCAACACCCTCGATTCGATGTGGGGCCACACCAGCGGCCGCTATTTCTGGTTCGGGAAAA
Organism: Spirochaetia bacterium; assembly: GCA_021286925.1. Taxonomy (GTDB): domain Bacteria; phylum Spirochaetota; class Spirochaetia; order Treponematales; family Rectinemataceae; genus JAJTBL01. Next base: position 12,540 of record JAJTBL010000019.1, read on the forward strand.
CTGCCGCCCGCCCTGACGCTCTCGCTAACTATCTGCCCGCCCGGCTCGGCTTTATCGCCGGAGCCATCGCGATATGCTTCCTCCGCCTCTTTTCACCTGCCTTCCACCCCCTGCGAGCAATAAAAATCGGCCTTCGCGACCACGCGAAACACGCCAGCCCCAATTCCGCCTGGATGGAAGCCCTCACCGCGGGCGCTCTTTCCCTGGCTCTCGCCGGCCCCGCCTGGTACAGCGGCGAATTCCTCCCCAAAGAATGGATTGGAGAGCCGCATGAAGAGTGCCGCCCGCCCAAAACCGCCGATATACAATCTTCGATACAGATACTCTACGGCGCCGCCCTGGTGTTTATCGCGGGCGCTCTGCTCTATAGCCTTTCCCGCTGGTTTTAATATTGGCCCCGCTCTTCTTTTTATTTTGTGATTGACAATTGAGTTGAGCGGTCTAAAATGATGTAATGAAAAGAAAAAACAAGGAGGCGCAAAGAGGGAACACGAAACGCAAATATTGAAAATCGTCATTTTTATGTCGGGAAACACAATCCAAGCTTGAAATAAATCAAGCTGAATTATGCTTCATAACAAAAAAATCTCAGATCCGGAACAACAACGCAGAATAATCAGGAATGTCTCCCACAGCACTACCCCACTTGGTCGGAATTCTGAAAAAAGGAGGAATAATGAAAAAGAATTTTTGGTCCTTCACCCTTTTAGCGGTGAGCATCTTGGTGCTGGCCGGCTGTCCCCAGCCAGTCACTCCAAAATCATCGATCGCGACATTGTCAAATCTTTCAGTGACAGCGTACGCTCTCGATAAAACCTTTTCAAGCGATGTGACAACCTATACAGTTGTCGTTGATAAAAATGCCAAAACAGTCAATGTGAATGCAACACTGACAGAC
>JAJTBL010000348.1 GCA_021286925.1 Spirochaetia bacterium
TTCGCAGAATCATCGAAACATCTAAGATTTTTCTCAAAACGAATCGACAATATAATGGGATGCGTATTCGTTATGATGTGGTACTGCTTTCACCCGATGGTACTGCACAACACTATGAAGGAGCCTTTGACGAAACACAATGAAACATGGAAAAACCGTTTCTAAGGACCCCTTATCTTGGGCAGGGTCAGACACAACCGATGTGCGGTGCTATCATGATCTGATGGTTGACAATGCCGGGCAGGATGTCTATAAGATTCTGAACCTGAAGCATAAACTCGAAGACGACAGCTATGTTGAAGATGCTTTATCGAGAATTGCCAACTTTCTTGCCAACGAAGCAAAAAAAAAGGGGAAAGCATGAATCCGAACCGATCCGCCCATGACAATGCAGGTCAGGGAAAAAATAATCCGCATAAAAAACCCAATGCAGAAAGCGGGCGGGATCGAGGCAGACAGCCACAGCAGAGCCGCCGTCCTGTAGCTCCCGGACTGACAGAAAAACCTAAAATGACACCGCCGAAAATCTGTGCCATCTGCCAAAAGCCCATTTTCGATCTTGCGGGAGCCATTGCCGATCGAGAGACCGGCGAGCCGGTGCATTTTGATTGCGCGATTGAACGAATTTCCAATGCGGAAAGCCTCGGCCCGAATGAAAAAGTGATCTATATCGGCGCCGGAAATTTTGCGGTTGTGGAGTATAAAAACGGCACCGATGGCGCCTTTACAGTAAAACGCCGGTTTCACTGGGAAAAAGAAGGCGAAAAACAAGTCTGGCGCAAAGATATTTCTTCATACATCAGCAGAATTTGATTCATTATTTTCGAATCACCCTTGTTTCTGAAAATTTTTTTTAATCTTTCAGCTTGCACATTCTCATAAAAGTCATATACTATGAGCATGAAATTATTTTTCTCAAGCATTATTCGGCGCAAGGTATTTGAAATTTATTTTCGCTAATACAACAAGGGAACGGGAAAACGCTATGGATATAAGCAGAATTGATGACGCTTTGGAACATGCAGTCACGGAGTCGAGAAATACAAAATCCATGAACATCGATTCGCTTTCAGAATTCGAAATCCTCAAGCTGATAAACGACGAAGACAAGACCGTTCCCTTTGCTGTTGAAAAAGCCCTTGATACCATTGCACTCGTTGTCAAGGATATTGTCGCCGCATTCAGGGCCGGCGGCAGGCTCGTCTATATTGGCGCGGGGACATCAGGCCGGCTGGGCGTGCTGGATGCCTCAGAATGTCCGCCAACCTTTGGCGTTCCTGCGGGCATGGTAGTAGGAATTATCGCGGGCGGCGATGATGCCTTGCGCAAGTCCATCGAAGGTGCTGAAGATGAGCCCGAGGAAGGCAGAAAAGCGCTCGAGGCGATCAATTTTTCAGCCAATGATGTCCTGATTGGTATCACTGCTTCAGGCTCAGCACCATATGTCCTGGGAGCATTGCAGTATGCACGGGCAATTGGCGCAAAAACAGGAGCCATAAGCTGTAATCGGGAATCAAAGACATTCACGCTGGCTGACCACAAGATTCTGGTTGAGGTCGGCCCCGAGGTCATTACCGGTTCAACACGAATGAAAGCGGGCACAGCGCAGAAATTGGTGTTGAATATGCTGACAACTACCAGTATGATTCGATTTGGCAAAGTATATGGCAATCTCATGGTGGACCTGACCCCGGTTAATCGAAAACTAGTGGAGCGCTCAAAGCGGCTTATCAGGCAGGCAACCGGCTGTACCCGCGATGAAGCCGAACAGGCTTTTCTTGCGTCAGGGAAAAAGCCCAAGGTCGCAATCCTCATGATATTGCTCGATATCGGCGCCGACCACGCGCTGGCTCTGCTGGCTCGGGGATCCGGCAGAATTTCCGATGCCATCCGGCTTTATCAGGCAGAGAATACTGAAAAGGCGGCACAGGGGGAGTGAATATGGGCGAAAACGAAGCTAGACAAGG
>JAJTBL010000349.1 GCA_021286925.1 Spirochaetia bacterium
TCAGGACAATCTTTAATAGACAGTGTGAGTTTTCCAATCTCCTCCTGTCCTCTGCGAAGAAAATCATCCAGATACTGTCTTAAATCTTCACAGATACACTGGCCGGCGACATCGATCAGCAATTCCTGAATTTCATTTTCAGTCCGCCACAGATATCCGCGCAGATAGTCGCTCGCGGTCATTCCGAAAGAAGCTATCAGCATGTTCGTTTTATCCCGGTACCATCGATGCGATCCAAGCAAACTCTCCACCAGCACATCGATACAGCGTGGGTCCTTGATATCGGCGAGGGCATTGGCAAAAAATAGCTTGACCGGATAATCCTTTTCTCTGAGCAGCGCTTTCTGCAAGGTGAGCCGTGCCGAATCATTCGCGATCAGCGCCAGTTTGAGCGCTGCCTCCATCCTTTTATAGCGGTTTGCAGAACGAATCTGCCGGTTCAGCTGAGGCTCAATTTTGTCCGCTTGGGCAAGCTTGAGAATTTGAATCCTTTCTTTTTCCGGCAAGTCGATGGATTGCTTTAAAAAAAGATAATTGTTGAACAGCCGTCTGACCTTTTTCTTGTCCCAATCGGTGTTTGCTTCAAAAAGGTGCGCCAGTTCCGCGAGCTCCTGCGCCCGCCGGTTCGCGTTCAATTGCAAATGGGTTTTGTTGTAGAGGGTCCGGATGACGATAAAAATATCCAGCCAGAGCAGAAACGCCGCTGCTGCCAGAATCTGTTCAATCTGAAGGTTCATTTTCCCTCTCCGGAAAGCGGCAGATTCTGTACAATACCCAGAAGTTCAGCCAAGAGGAAAGGCTTTTTTAAATAATAGCTTATCCCGAGATTATATGCTCTGATGACAGATTTTTCATCTTTGAGATGCGACAGCAGAATAAATGGAATATCCTTGGTACCCGACCGGTGGGACAAGGCTTCCTTCAGCATGAACCCGTCTATCTTCGGAATCATGAGTTCTGAGATGATGAGGTCGAAGCCTTCTTCACTGATTTTCTTGAGCGCTTCATCCCCATCGGCAGCCTCCGCAACAAAATAGTCAGCATTTTCCAGGAATGTCTTGATGACATCCGCGTTGACCGAATCCGAATCCACGATGAGGATGCGGGCTTTTGTATCGACATCCTTGCTGACTTCGGAGCTCGAACAGATGGTATTGCCCCCCCGTTTTCTCGCCAGCCTGAGCCGCCGCAGCCCCAACTCGGTCAGCGAGGAACCGGCATTTTCCAATTTATCTTCTATAATAGACTTGATTTCCACCGCCGCGGCCAATCCAATTGAAATTGTAATAGGCTCAATAAATGCCTTGGAGTCTTCAACTAGCTTGCGGATTTTTTCACAGATATCGTTGGCTTCGTGGAAGAGAATTCGCGGCAGCCAGAGCGCGAAGGTAGCACCATGCAAGCGGCAGGCAATTTGGTTGTCACGTTTTTGTTCAACAATGACCCGCGAGACGCCTTTGAGAATCTCCTCCACTTCCCGTGATCCATACTGGTACTCGATACGAGCCAATCCCTCATCGATGCCGATTACTGCCAGAACATCATCTTCCGGACCTTCCATTCCCATGGCTATCGCGGCTTCTTCATCCATGAAATTACGGAAGAAAGCTTCATTGAATAAGCCTGTCACCGTATCTTTCATCATTCCATCCTGCGATTTGCCGACCGACTGCATGAGCTGGCGGTTGATTTCCTCAATCCGGGCAATTTCCCTGGCAAGCTTGTCTTTTTCCAGCTGCGACTCCCCGAGCGCTGAATCAAAAATCTTTGGATATGTAATCCCATATTCCTGGCATAGCTTTGAAACAAGCGGCTGGAGCACTGTCAAAGCGCTCATGCCATGCAAAAGGTAAAGCTCCTCGGAAATCCGGTTCCAGAGTTCTTCACCCGACATGGGAAAATCGAGAATCCTTGAGGCCTGGTCATCCAGCATCAGCCCAAGTTTTTCACTGAGAATCCT
>JAJTBL010000350.1 GCA_021286925.1 Spirochaetia bacterium
ACAAAAGTTAAGTCCAGGACAATATTCATCAAGGTTGAAGCAATAAGCAAATAGAGCGGTGTCTTTGAATCTCCGAGCCCCCGGAGCATCGCGGCGACTCCATTATAGCCGAAGGTTGCCAGCATGCCGGCAAAAATGATTCTCAAGTATGCGGCAGCTTCGGGCATGACATCAGCGGGCACCGACATGGCCCGCAGGATAAACCCCGCAGAAAAGACGCCGATAAACGACATGACAATTCCCGCCAGAAACAGGAAAATATAGCTGGTTGAAATGACTTTTTTCAATTTTTCATGGTCGCGGGCTCCGAAAAATTGGGATATGAGCACGGTCGAACCCATGGTGACGCCCATAATCAGGGAGAGCATGAAGAAGATTATTGGAAAGGATGTGCCCACTGCTGCCAGCGCGGTCGTCCCGACAAATCTTCCGACAACAAAGCTGTCAACCATGTTATAGAATTGCTGGAAGATGTTTCCGAGCAGCATCGGCAGGGCAAAAAGAATCAGCTGGGTTGTTTCGTTTCCCTTGGTCAGATCTTTCATTGGTTTTCACTTTTCCTTGTTAGCTGCTCCTGGGATTTGGCTTCTTCCCAGTAAAGATCCATCTGCTGAAGGTGTTCTGCATCCATGGGTAGCTGTGCCTTTTTCATCGCCTTTTCCACGTGGATGAAGCGCCGTGCGAATTTTTCATTCGCCTTCTGCAGGGCGAGCGATGGTTCCACGCCGTGATGGCGGGCCAGATTGACAAGAGAAAAGAGGAGGTCACCGATTTCTTCTTCAACCTGCTCCTCACTGTCTGTCTTTAGGGCTTCCCGGGTTTCCTGAATTTCTTCCTGGATTTTTTCCCACAGCCCATCAGGCGGGTTTTCAGCTTCGCCATGGGCTTTCTGCCAATCAAAACCGACTTTTGCTGCTTTTTTTTGAAGCTTGTAAGCTCGTTCCATGGGCGGCAAGTGGCGGGGTACATCATCCAGAATCGAATCTTTTTTTCGCTTCCCTTCGACTTTTTCCTTGATGAGGTTCCATTGTTCGACAACTTTGTCCGGTGTATCGGCGTCGGACTCACCAAAAACATGAGGATGCCGCCGTATGAGCTTCTGGGATACTTCTTCCAGTGCTTCACTTGCGCTGAAATCTGAGTTTTGCTCGTACATCCAGGAAACCATGCTGGCTAACATGAATAAATCGCCGACTTCTTCCCTGACATGGGGCGGATCCCGGTCTGATATGGCTTCAACAAGCTCGTAAGCTTCTTCGATGATATTGTTGCGAATGCTGGCTGGTGTTTGTTCGCGATCCCAGGGGCATCCGTCTTCAGCCCGGAGCCGGGCCACAATGGTATAGAGCCGCTCAAAGGCTTCTTTTGCTTTTTCTGCACTGGCAAGAATTGTTTCGTGCGAGGCTCCCGCAAGGTGAGCAAGGTCAGTTTTTATCGTATTCATTGCGTTATTATCATAATTATTGACATTAATTGCAATAATTTAAAAGCACAATTCCGCCTGAAAGATTGCTCAGTCTATGATGGTATATTTTTCGCATTTGGTCGCAAGCCCTGCCTTATCCGTCACTCCCATTTTTCTGTACACTCGCGCCATGGTATTGCGCACCGTGGATTCCTTGACCTGTAAATCGATTGCTATTTCTTTGAATGACTTGCCCGTCAAGGTTTCCCGCAGGTATTCGGCCTCTGTTTTGGTTATGCCAAGCTCAGACAGCGAAAGCTCCTGTTTTTCATTTTGAATGAAGATAATCCATTTGTCTCTGAATACCAGGAGGAGAAACATGATAAAAATCGTCATGAAAACGAGCGGCATAATCAAGGAAAGAAGCGGAGCGCCGACAGTAATTCCAACCAACAGTTGGCAAAAATAATAGTATGACATGATGATGATAAATTTTAACCTGAATCCGTATAAATCCATCCAAATGAGCAGTGACCAAAGAAAAAA